>NZ_JBNBPO030000043.1:0-22592 GCF_051280635.3 Nocardioides proteolyticus
AGGCGCCTTCGCCGGCCCCGGCCGCGGGCCGGGCCGCGGCGCGGCGGTCTTCGCCGGAGCGGGCGCCTGCGCTGCCTCTGCCGGGGCCTCGGCGGGCGTCTCGGCGGCCGGGGCCGCCGCAGCCTTCTTCGCCGCGGGCTTGGGGGCGGGCTTCCCGGCCTGGTCGGCGGGGGCCGAGGCGTCCGCCTTGGCGGACTTGTCGTCGGCCGGCTTCATCTTGGCGAGGAGCTCGGCTCCGTAGGTGTCCTCGAACTTCTTCACTGCGGGCAGCTCGATGCTCGAGGATGCAGTCTTGGCGAACTCGCCGATCGCGCTCAGCTTCTCCAGCGCTTCCTTGCTGGGAATGCCGTACTTCTTCGCGAGCTCGGAAACTCGGGTCTTGGCCACGTCTCTCCTTCTGGCCTCAAGACCCGGGTTCCGGGTGATCCTTCTTGAGACCGTTAGTGGTTGGTGAACACGCTCATCGCGAGGTACTCATCGAGTGCTCATGAGCTGTTGCTCCAGTTCCTGGTCGGTCACGGCTGATCTAGGTGGCACGGGAGTCGAGGTACGCGCCCACCGGCGCCGCGGACAGCCCGGCGCCGAGCCGCAGGGCTCGTGCGAAGGCCTTCCGCCGCACCGCGAGCTCGTAGCACTCGGCCGTGGGATGCAGGTGCGCCCCGCGGCCGGGTGAGGTGCTCGTCGGATCGGGTACGACGGCGGGTCGGCCGTCGGGTCCCGAGCCGGCGGTCACCCGCAACAACTCGCGCTTGGCGGCCCGCTGCCGGCATCCGACACAGGTCCGGACGGGTCCCGCGGGGAGACGGTCGTCCGGTGCTGCAGGGGATTTGGGTCGGCGAGCCACCGACGGACAACTCTACCGTCACCGGGCGCCGGATCACGAACCGGCGCTCCGATCCGGCGCGGGCGGGCCGGTCAGGCCTCCTCGTCGGAGTGGATGTCGATGCGCCAGCCGGTCAGCCGCGCCGCGAGCCGGGCGTTCTGCCCCTCCTTGCCGATCGCCAGGGACAGCTGGAAGTCCGGCACCACGACCCGCGCGGACTTCGCGGCCGCGTCGACGACCGTCACCGACTGGACCTGGGCGGGCGAGAGGGCGTGCGCGACCATGGTGGCCGGGTCCTCGGACCAGTCCACGATGTCGATCTTCTCCCCGCCGAGCTCGGCCATCACGCTGCGGACCCGCTGCCCCATCGGGCCGATGCAGGCACCCTTGGCGTTCACTCCCTGCACGGTGGTGCGGACCGCCATCTTCGTGCGGTGGCCCGCCTCCCGGGCGATGGCCGCGATCTCGACGGTCCCGTCGGCGATCTCCGGCACCTCGAGCGCGAAGAGCTTCTTCACCAGGCTCGGGTGGGAGCGGGACAGCGTGATCTGCGGACCGCGCATGCCCTTGCGGACCGAGATCACCAGCGCCTTGATCCGAGTGCCGTGGCGGTAGTCCTCGCCCGGCACGCGCTCGCTGGCCGGCAGGTGCGCCTCGATCTTGCCGAGGTCGACCAGCACGTCGTCGGGGTTGCGTCCCTGCTGGATGACGCCGGAGACGATGTCGCCCTCCTTGCCGGAGAACTCGCCGTACTTGATCTCGTCCTCGGCGTCGCGCAGCCGCTGGAGCATGATCTGCTTCGCCGTCGTGGCGGCGATCCGCCCGAAACCGGCCGGGGTGTCGTCGTACTCGCCGACCTGGTTGCCCTCGGCGTCCAGCTCGGCGGCGAGCACGCTGACGTGGCCGGTCCTGCGGTCGAGCTCGACCCGCGCCTGGGCCTTGGAGCCCTCGGTCTTGTGGTACGCCGTGAGCAGCGCCTGCTCGATCGCCTCGACGAGGACGTCGAACTTGATCTCCTTCTCCCGCTCCAGGGTGCGGAGGATGTTCAGGTCGATGTCCATCAGTCGGCGTCCTTCTCTGCGTCGTCTACGTCGGTGTCGGCAGCCTCGTCGACCCGGCTCTTGCGGTTGAACTCGACCTGCACCAGGGCCTTGCGCACGTCGGCGTAGGTGATCGGGACCTCGCTGCCCGCGACGTCGACGACCGCGCCGTCGTCGTCCGCCGAGACGATCCGACCCACCACGTCCTCGCCCTGCTCGAGGCTGATCCGGACCAGCCGGTCCCGGTTGCGCCGCCAGTGACGAGGCAGGGTGAGCGGCCGGTCCACGCCGCGGGAGGTGACCTCCAGCGTGTAGGGCTGCTCCCCCATCACGTCGGCGGCGCCATCGGGGCCGTCGGACTCCAGGACGCGGTCGATCACCTTGGTGGCCGCGGCCACGTCGTCGAGCGTCACCCCTCCGTCGGTGTCGACGGCGACGCGGAGGACCCGCCGCTTGCCGGCCGGGGTGATCTCGACCGCCTCCACGTCGAGGCCCAGCTCCTGCAAGGGGCCGGTCAGCGCTTGCTCGATCCGGTCGGCGGTCGCTCGCTGAGCGGAAGGCGTTCCCATGGCGAGTCTCCGTGTCCTGTTGTGGCGGTCCAGCTGTGCGGCTCGACGCCGCCTGCGCGGCGGCGGTCGTGCGAGTCCACGATAGCGGGTGCGGATAGGGTCGCCGCGTGCTCGACCGCCCCACGTCCCTGACCCGCCGCGGCCTGCTGGCCGGCGGTCTCGGCGCCGCGGTCCTGACCGGCGGGTGCGACGCCGTCGGCGACGCCCTCGGTGGCGAGGAGGCCGGGCCTCAGGGGGCCGGCACGCCGACCGCTCCCGCAGCCGACGCCGACAGCCGACTCGTCGAGGAGGTCGGCGCGGCGGTGGCGGCGACCGGAGCGCTGGCCTCCGCGACCGCCGACCAGGTGCGCGGCCTGGCGCCGATCGGTCGCCGGCTCGGTCGGCTGCACGAGGCCCATGCCGCCCGACTCGGCTGGTCGGGCACGCCGGAGGAGCCGCCGGTGCCCCGGCGGCGGGCGGCGGCGCTGCGTCGCCTGCTCGAGGCCGAGAGGCGGCTCGAGCAGCAGCTGGTCGACGCGGCGCTGGCGGCCGAGAGCGGCGCGCTCGCCCAGGTCCTCGCCTCCATGGCGGCCGCCGTCGCCCAGCAGCGGGCGGTGGTCCGGTGAGCGAGCCCACCCCGACGACGGAGCCGGGTGCCCCGGCGCTGCAGGCCGCGCTGGCCGCCGAGCACGCGGCGGTGTTCGTCTACGGCGCCCTCGGCGCCCAGGCGTCGCAGTCCGCGACGCCGGCGCTCCACGCCGCCCTGACCGAGGCGTACGTCGTCCACCGCGACCGCCGCGACGAGCTCGACGCGATGGTGGCCGCCGTGGGCGCCGAGCCGGTGGCGGCGGAGCCCGGTTACGACCTGCCGGCAGACCTGCGGTCGCCCGCCGCTGTGACCGCCCGGGCGCTGCGGCTCGAGCGGGCGGCGGCGACCACCTACGCCCACCTGGTGGCGAGCACGAGCGGGGACGCGCGGGCCTGGGCGGTCGACGCGCTGCGCGACGCGGCGGTGCGAGCCCTGCGGTTCGGCGGCGGCCCGGAACAGCTGCCGGGGCTGTAGCCCCCGCGGTCGAACCGGAGCTGCCTTACGCGGCCGCAGAGCGAACCCGAAAAACCCCAACGGCCCGCGACCTCGTCCTTCGGGGAACTCCCGAGACGTCCCCCGAAGTCGGGGTCGCGGACCGTTGTGACCGGGGACAAACGGTCGTACCTGGCGGCCGGGAGAGGTGGGGCTCACCGTTCGCCGTGTGCACGATTCTGCAACACAACCACCGCCGCGGTCTGTAGCTGACGATCCTCATAAATGTGCACTGCACAAACCTGCAGTCCGAGCCGCCCACGGGCGGCGGTCTGCGCCCTTCCTCGGGGCGGTCGACGCCGTCAGCGCCAGGGCGTCAGCAGGTCCGGGATCTCGGCCAGCCGGTGCGCGACCGCGTCCGGCCGGCCCTCGGTGTGGCCGACCTGGTCGGCGGGGATCACGCTGTGCGGGATGTGGATCGCCCGGAGCCCGGCGTTGTGCGCGCCCCACACGTCGTCGTACAGGCGGTCGCCGACGTAGACACAGCGGGCCGGGTCCTCGACGCCGACCGCCTCCATCGCCGCCCGGAAGGCGTGCGGCGACGGCTTCGTCCACGGGACCTCGCTGGTGTAGACGTCCCCGTCGATGAGGTGGTCGACGCCGTCGCGCTCGAAGAACCCGCGGTGCCAGGCACGGGGCCAGATGGTGTTGGAGAGGACGCCGACCTTGATCCCCTCCTCGCGCAGCCAGGTGAACAGCGGCGCGACCTCGGGGTCGGTGAGGGTGTGCGGCTCCCAGAACTCGTAGTAGGCGGTCAGCAGCTCTGGATCGTGGTCGAGCCCGGCGACGTCGAAGAGGTCGGCGATGGTCGAGCTCTGCTGGTGGTCGCGGCTGCGCCCCCAGATGATGCTGCCCGCCTCGTGGAGCCGCCGCGCGAACGCGTGGTGGTCGTCGGAGGTGTCCGGCGTCGCCAGCACGGCCTGTGCGAGGGCGAGCGACTCGGCGTGGAAGTCCACGTCGTGCCAGGCGGTGAGGGTGCCGCCCCAGTCGAAGATGACCGCCTCGATCCCCGAACCGGTCACATCGCACCGTCCTCGAGGTAGGCGACGTGCCAGCCGAGCGCCTCGTCGAGCAGGTGCGGCGTGTGCCGCGCCTGCGGCCGCGCGGCCCGCGCCCGGGCGACGTAGTCGGTGAGCCGGTCGCGGTAGTCCGGGTGGGCGCAGCGGGCGATGATCCGGTCGGCGCGGTCCGTCGGCGAGAGTCCGCGCAGGTCGGCGAGGCCCTGCTCGGTGATCAGGACGTGCACGTCGTGCTCGGTGTGGTCGACGTGGCTGACCATCGGCACGATCGAGGAGATGGCGCCGCCCTTGGCGCGGGAGTCGGACACGAAGAAGTTGAGGAACGCGTTGCGCGCGAAGTCGCCACTGCCGCCGATGCCGTTCATGATCGCCGAGCCCATGATGTGGGTGGAGTTCACGTTGCCGTAGATGTCGGCCTCGATCATGCCGTTGATCGCGATCACGCCGAGCCGGCGGACGAGCTCGGGATGGTTGGAGATCTCCTGGCTGCGGAGCAGGATCCGGCCCTTGTAGGAGCCGACGTTGTCGAGGAACCGCTGCTGGCCGGCGGGCGACAGGCCGAACGACGTGGCCGACAGCGAGGTCAGCTTGCCGGCGTCCAGCAGGTCCAGCAGGCCGTCCTGGATCACCTCGGTGAAGGACGTCAGGCCGTCGAACTCCGCGTCCAGCAGCCCCTCCATCACCGCGTTGGGCGTGCTGCCGACCCCGGACTGGAGTGGGAGGAGCTCCGGAGGCATCCGGCCCGCGCGCACCTCGTGGCGGAGGAAGTCGACGAGCAGCTCGGCCATGGCGCGCGACGCGTCGTCGGGCTCGTCCAGCGGGCTGTTGCGGTCGGGCGCGTCGGTCTCGACCACGGCGACCACCTTGGCCGGATCGACCCGCAGGTAGGGATCGCCGATCCGCTGCATGGGATGGGTGAGCTGGATCGGGATCCGGTGCGGCGGTCGCGCGGCACCGTAGTAGACGTCGTGGAAGCCCTCCAGGTCCCGCGGCAGCCAGTCGTTGACCTCGAGGACCACCTTGTCGGCGGTGTCCAGCCAAGTCTTGTTGTTGCCGACCGAGGTGCCCGGGACGAGGAGCCCGTTGGGCAGGATCGCCGCCACCTCGACGACCGCGACGTCGAGCTTCCCGTAGAAGCCGAACCACGCCTGCTGGGCCGAGTGCGAGAGATGGGCGTCGACGTAGTCGACCTCTCCGGCGTTGATCAGTGCGCGCAGCGCGGGGTCGGAGTTGTAGGGCAGGCGCTTGCTGAGGCCGCGCACCTCGGCGAGCGCGCCATCGACCGCCGGCCCGGTCGATGCTCCGGACCACAGGCCCACCTGGAAGTCCTCGCCGCGCCGGTGCGCGGCGCGGATCCGCCGGGCGAGCGCCGCGGGCACCGCCTTGGGGAAGCCCGCGCCGGTGAACCCGCTGATCCCGACCGAGGCGCCGGGACCGATGTGGGCGGCCGCCTCGTCGGCCGACACGACCCGCTGCGACAGGACCGGGCAGGTCACCCTGCTGCCCATCAGCCGAGGACCAGTGCCCGCAGCTCGTCGACGGCGGAGGCGAGCGCCATCTCGCGCCGCTCGCCCGTACGACGGTCCTTGACCTCGATCGTCCCGTCGGCGACGCCGCGGCCGACCGTGACGATCGTCGGGACGCCGATCAGCTCGGCGTCCTTGAACTTCACGCCCGGGCTCACCTTCCCGGCGCGATCGTCGTACAGCACCTCGACGCCGCGCGCGGACAGCGCCTCCGCCAGGCTCTCGGCGGCCTCGAGGATCGCCGCGTCCTTGCCCGCGGCGACCAGGTGCACGTCGGCCGGGGCCACGTGGCTCGGCCAGCACAGCCCGATGTCGTCGAGGGTGTTCTCCGCGATCGCCGCCACGGCGCGGGTGACGCCGATGCCGTAGGAGCCCATCGTCACGGTCACCAGCTTGCCGTTCTCGTCGAGCACCTTGAGCTCCAGCGCGTCGGCGTACTTGCGGCCGAGCTGGAAGACGTGGCCCATCTCGATCCCACGGGCGGACTCGAGCCGGCCGTCCGCGCACGCAGGACAGGCGTCGCCGTCACGCACCTCGGCCGCCTCGATGGTGCCGTCGGCGGTGAAGTCGCGCCCGGCGACCAGGTCGACCACGTGCTGGCCGGCGACGTCGGCGCCGGTCACCCACCGGGTCCCCTCCGAGACCCGCGGGTCGACGAGGTAGCGGATGCCCGAGGCGCTCTCCTCCCCCAGCACGCCGGGGCCGATGTAGCCGCGGACGAGTGCGGGGTGTCGCGCCAGCTCCGCCTCGTCCATCGGCTCGACCTCGATCGGCTCCAGCTGTCCCTCGAGCCGCTTCTGGTCGACCTCGCGGTCGCCGGGAAGGCCGATCGCGAGTGGCTCGCGGGTGCCGTCGGGGTGCTTGAGCAGGACCAGCACGTTCTTGAGGGTGTCGGCGGCCGTCCACGGCCGGTCGGCACGCGGGAACCGCTCGTTGAGGTGCGCGACCAGGGTGTCGATGGTCGGCGTGTCGGGTGTGTCCTCGGCGTGCGCGGCGGGCACGTCGCCGAAGGGCACCGGGTCGGGGGTGGGCACCTGGACGGCCTCGACGTTGGCGGCGTAGTCGCACGAGGTGCAGCGGACGTAGGTGTCCTCGCCGACGGTCGCCTTGGCGAGGAACTCCTCGGAGCGGGAGCCGCCCATCGCGCCCGAGGTCGCCTTCACGATGACGTACTCGAAGCCGAGGCGGTCGAAGATCCGGACGTAGGCGTCGCGGTGACGCTGGTAGGACGCCTCCAGGCCCGCGTCGTCGACGTCGAAGGAGTAGGAGTCCTTCATGGTGAACTCGCGGCCGCGCAGCAGTCCGGCGCGCGGACGCGCCTCGTCGCGGTACTTGGTCTGGATCTGGTAGAGCGAGAGGGGCAGGTCCTTGTAGGAGCTGTAGAGGTCCTTGACGAGGAGGGTGAACATCTCCTCGTGGGTGGGGCCGAGCAGGTAGTCGGCGTCCTTGCGGTCCTTGAGCCGGAAGATGCCGTCGCCGTACTCGGTCCAGCGACCGGTCGCCTCGTAGGGCTCACGCGGGAGCAGCGCGGGGAAGACGACCTCCTGGGCGCCGATCCCGTCCATCTCCTCGCGGATGATGCCCTCGATCTTGCGGAGCACCCGCAGCCCCAGCGGCAGCCAGGTGTAGATGCCGGGGGCGGCACGACGGATGTACCCGGCCCGGACGAGCAGCCGGTGGCTCGGCACCTCCGCGTCGGAGGGATCCTCGCGCAGGGTTCGGACGAACAGGGTCGACATCCGCATCAGCACGGTCGCAGCCTACGGGCGGCTCTCCGGGCACCGCGAACCAGATAGGCCGCCGCCGGGGCGTGAGCGGGACGTCACCCCAGGTCGAGGACGTTCGGCCGGCCCAGGCGGTAGAGGAGCCGGTCCGCCTCCTTCAGGACGGCGAACTCCGGCGGGTCGTAGAGCCGGTACGTCGCCGCCCGCTCGGCTCTGGAGCCGGACTCGTCGAGGATCGCGTTGACGGCGTGCCGCGCCGACTCGTTGGCGCCCTCCATCGTGGCGAGGTCGATGTCGGTCCGGACGTGGTCGCCGCTCATGACGAGGTTGGGGATGCGGGTGCGCGCCGTGGGGCGGTGACGCCAGGAGTCGACGGTGTTCACCAGCAGGGGCGTCCGGTTGGTGTTGCGGGCGCGGACCGGGTCCCACCGGACGCCGGGGTCGAGGAACCAGGAGTGCACGACGCCGTCGGGCAGCACCTTCCCGGCCGTGTGGTGGGCCCGGATCTGCGCCAGCACCTCCGCGGCGATCTCCTGGTGCGTGCAGCGCTTGGCCGGCTTGCCGTAGAGGATGCCCGGCGCGTCCCAGTTGGAGATGTCGACGGAGAGGATGTCGACCACGTCGCCGTCGCCGTAGTCCTCGGCGATCACCCGCTCGGCCCAGAACTGCCCCTGGGTGAGCGCGGTGAGCGCCCACGGCGCGTCGAGGAAGGTGACGTGGCCGTGGGTGATGTCGACGTGCTCGCGCAGGAAGTACTGGATGCCGACCATCCAGTCGGTGACGAGCGCGTCCATCCCGGTCAGCTGCGGGTCGAGCGCCAGCACGTCCGGAGTCATCGTGCGCCGGGCCCGCTCGGCCGGCATCGCGCTGACGAACCAGTCGGCCGCCACCCGGGTGCGGTTGCCGGCCCGGTCGGCCAGGACCGCGGCCGCGACCCGGCCGCCCTGCGTCTCGTAGCGGAGCAGGCGCTGGCCACGGACGAACCGCACGCCGCGCTCGCGCAGGTGCGCCAGCCACGGCCGGATCCACGCCTCGTCGGTCGGCAGGTCGAGCACCCGGTCGAGGGCCCCGTCGTTGCCCCGGCCCATGATGTTGTAGACGAACGCCTCGCCCATGTTGCCGATCGTCCGGGTGCTGGCCACGGTCTCCTTCGCCGCGACCAGGCTGCGGGTCAGCCCGGCGGCGAGCACCCGCTGGTACTCCACCGAGCGGCGCCCCGCGCCGACGAAGTCCCACCAGCTGACCTTCTCCCACTGCCCGAGGCGGCGCTCGTCGCAGCTGGTCAGGAAGACGAGCAGCCGCTCCACGAAGTACGCCAGCTCGTGGGGCGGGACGGTGCGTCCGCCCAGCACGTCGAGCAGGTAGCGCCGCAGGCCGTCGACCGTCAGGAGCTGGACCGGGTCGGGCCCGATGCCGAAGACGAACGCGTCGGCCCGCTCGCCGGCGCGCAGGAACTTGCCGCCGGTCGCGGCGACCAGGTTGTCCCCCACCGTCCCGGAGCCGAACGGGATCCGGCGCATGGTGTCCGGCACGTGGTGGTAGAAGCCGGGGAAGAACCGGAAGCCGTGCTCCCCGGGCAGGTCGGCGCGGCCTCCGGTGCCCGTGCCCCGCACCGGGATGCTGCGCGCCTTGCCGCCCCACGCGGAGGGCTCGAAGACGGTCACCCGGAAGCCCCGCTCGACCAGCTCGTGCGCCGCGGTCAGGCCCGCCATCCCGCCGCCGAGCACCACGGCCTGCCGACCGGGTGTCACCGCGAAGGCCGGCGCCGCCCTGCTGCCGGCAAGCACCGCTCCGGCGCCGACCGCGGCCGAGGCCGCCAACAACGTACGACGGTCCACCTGCTGTGCCATGCGACCACTCCCCGTTACCGACACCACTGTCGGTTGATGTCGCCGTTTCTATCGCCGACGCACTGCCGCGGTCAAGGGCTGGAAGCGAGGCGTCCGACCGCGGCATGGGAGCGGGCTAGCATCGCGGCGTGCGACTCGATGCGGACCAGGCGGCCCCCCGGCGGCGGCTGACGGCGTCTGCTCGACGCGAGCGGATCGAGAGCGCCGCCGTGCAGGTCTTCGCCGACCGCGGGTACGACGCCACGAAGCTCGGCGAGATCGCGACCGCGGCCGGCGTGACCCGGACCGTCCTCTACGACCACTTCGGCTCCAAGCGGGAGCTCTACCTCCACGTCGTGGCCGCGCAGAACGAGCAGATGCTCGCCGAGGTGGGGGCGCGGATCACCGGCGCCGGGCCGGGACGCACCAGGCTGCACGCCACGATCGCGGCCTACCTGTCCTTCGCCCGGTCCCGGCCGGCGGCCCGGAGGCTGCTGGTCGACCCGATCCCGACCGGGGACGCCGAGCTCGACCAGGTGCTCCGCGGCTACCGCGCCGCCCGGACCGAGGCGGTCACCGCGATGCTCGCCCCGGACCTGGCCCGCTCCGGCCTGTCGGCCGGCTCCACCGACGCAGCCGTCGTGGTGGAGCTCCTCGTCACCGGCGTGGACGGCGTCGCCCGCTGGTGGCAGGAGCATCCGGACGCGACCCTCGAGCAGGTCACCGACATCGCCGGGCGCCTGCTCTGGAAGGGCCTCCCCCGGCTCGGTGACGGGTGACGGGTCAGAACATCACGGTGGCGAAGCGGGCGGTCTCGACGAACCCCACGCGCTCGTAGGCCGCGCGCGCCGGCCGGTTCCAGTCGTTGACGTAGAGCGACACCGTCGGCGCGATCCGCGCCCGCACCTGCTCGACCACCGCCGCCATCCCCGCCGTCGCCAGTCCCTCGCCGCGCCGGTGCGGCGGCACCCAGACCCCCTGCACCTGCGCTGCGTCGGGAGTCGCGCAGGCGACCTCCGCCTTGAACACCAGCTCGCCGGCGTCGTACCGCACGAAGGACCAGCCACGGTTGATCAGCTGGAGCACCCGCGCCCGGTAGAGGTCGCCGCCACCGCCGACCTCGGGCGAGACGCCCACCTCCTCGGTGTACATCGCGACACACGCTGGGTACAGCGTGTCGAGGTCGTCGCGACAGCCGGCGCGGACGCCGGGATCGGGCGCGACCGCCGGGGGCGTGTCGATCGCCAGGTGTCGCTGGTCCCACCGCACGTCGCGGGGGTGGCCCCAGTGCGGCCCGACCTGTCCCCAGAACGTCCGCACCGCCTGCTGCGGACCCACGATGGTCGAGGCGGTACGACGCCGGGCCAGCGCGCGCTCGGCGAAGGCCAGGGCATCGTCGTCATCGGCCTGGACCGGCACCAGGTTGGCGGCGACGTGGCAGGCGGCCACCAGCCGGCCGGCGTCGAAGCGGCCCCACATCTCCCCGCCGAGCCACCGCGGCTCGAGGCTGGTGGTGTGGGCGCGGTGGATGGCGAACACGTTGACGACCGGGTCCTGGTTGGCCAGCTCGAGGAACGCTGGCAGGTCGGCGGTCGCCAGGACGCGCACGCCGTGCCGGGTCGTCAACACGGGTCGAGCCTAGGCCGTCGGGGCCGGTTGCGGGTGGACCGGCTCAGGAGACGCTGACGCTCGGCTCCGCGCCGTCGACCGGCTCCATCGACTCGGCGATCTTCATCGCCTCCTCGATCAGCGTCTCGACGATCTCCGCCTCCGGGACGGTCTTGATGACCTCTCCCTTGACGAAGATCTGGCCCTTCCCGTTGCCGGAGGCGACGCCGAGGTCGGCCTCCCGCGCCTCGCCGGGCCCGTTGACGACACAGCCCATCACCGCCACCCGCAGCGGGACCTCCAGGCCGTCGAGGCCGGCGGTGACCCGCTCCGCCAACGAGTAGACGTCGACCTGGGCCCGCCCGCACGAGGGGCACGAGACGATCTCCAGCTTCCGTGGGCGGAGGTTGAGGGACTGGAGGATCTGGATGCCGACCTTGACCTCCTCGACCGGGGGCGCGGAGAGGGACACCCTGATCGTGTCGCCGATCCCCTTCGACAGCAGTGCGCCGAACGCCGTGGCCGACTTGATCGTGCCCTGGAACGCGGGTCCCGCCTCGGTCACGCCGAGGTGGAGCGGCCAGTCGCCGCGCTCCGCCAGCAGCTCGTAGGCGCGGACCATGACGACCGGGTCGTTGTGCTTCACCGAGATCTTGAAGTCCCGGAAGCCGTGCTCCTCGAAGAGCCCGGCCTCCCAGACCGCCGACTCCACGAGCGCCTCGGGCGTGGCCTTGCCGTACTTCTCCAGCAGCCGCTTGTCGAGGGAGCCGGCGTTGACGCCGATCCGGATCGAGGTGCCGTGGTCCTGGGCGGCCCGCGCGATCTCCTTGACCTGGTCGTCGAACTTCTTGATGTTGCCCGGGTTCACCCGCACCGCCGCGCAGCCGGCCTCGATGGCGGCGAAGACGTACTTCGGCTGGAAGTGGATGTCGGCGATGACCGGGATCTGAGCCTTCTGCGCGATCTGCGGGAGGGCGTCGGCGTCGTCCTGGCTCGGGCACGCCACCCGGACGATGTCGCAGCCGGCGGCGGTGAGCTCGGCGATCTGCTGGAGGGTGCTGTTGACGTCGGCGGTCAGCGTCGTGGTCATCGACTGCACCGAGACCGGGTGGTCGCTGCCGACGCCCACCTTGCCCACCTGGATCTGGCGGGTCTTGCGGCGCGGCGCGAGCACCGGCGGAGGCGCGGCCGGCATGCCGAGGCTGATCGACGTCATGCCGTCAAGGGTACTTTCCGCACCCCGCCGATCAGGATTCGAGGTGGACCGGCACGACGAAGTCGCCGACGATCAGCACCACGCCCATCACGAGCAGCGCGCTGGCCACGACGTAGGCCACGGGCAGCAGCTTCGCGGCGTCGACGTACCCGGGATCGGGCCGGCGGAACAGGCGGGCCCACCCGCGGCGGACGCCCTCCCAGAGCGCGCTGGCGATGTGGCCGCCGTCGAGCGGCAGCAGGGGCACGAAGTTGAACATGCCGATGAAGAAGTTGAACCCGGCGATCAGCATCAGCAGCGAGATCGTCTTCTCGGTCACCGCGATCTCGTCGTGGGCAGCCGTCTCGCCGGCGAGCCGGCCGCCGCCGACGATGCTGACCGGGCCGTTGGGGTCGCGCTCCTCCAGGCCCACGATCGCCTGGCCGACGTCCCAGACCTTGACCGGCAGGGTGCCGATCGCCTTCACGACGTCGACGGTCATCGCACCCATCTGCTCGAGGGTGTAGATCGGGCCGCCCGTGGTCGGGTGCTGTGCGGGCTCCACGCCGAGGAAGCCCACCTCGGTCGGCGTGGTGTCGTCGGCCTCCAGGAACCGCGGCGTGACCTGGGTGCGGGTCTGGATCGGCACCAGCTCGCCGTCGCGCTCGACCACCAGGTGCGCGTCGCCGTTGCCGTTGGCACGGACCAGCGCCTGCACCTGCTCCCAGTCGTCGATCCGGGTGCCGTTGAAGGAGACGATCCGGTCGCCCTCGCGGATGCCGGCCTCGTAGGCGGGGGACTTGGCGTTCGCCAGCTCCTCCGGCGTGCAGGCGCGGCCGTCCTCCTGCGGCGGGACGATGCACTCCTGCACGTCGACGATCGTCGTCTCGACCGTCGGGTCGCCCGCGTTGCCGTAGGTCGCGAAGACCACGGCGAAGATGCCGAACGCGATGGCGAGGTTGACCGTGGGGCCGCCGGCCATCACGACGACCTTCTTCCACCACGGCAGCTTGTAGAACAGCCGGTCACCGTCCTCGGGCCGGACCAGCTCCCACTCGGCGGCGCGCGCGTCGGAGATCAGCTGGGTGAACATGCCGGTGTTGGACTTGCGCACCCGGTAGACGGGGTTGCCGTCGGCGTCGCGGTCCACCTCCTCGGCGAGCCCCTCGGCCGCCGGCGGCAGCATCCCGACGATCTTGACGTAGCCGCCGAGCGGCACCGCCTTGAGGCCGTACTCCGTCTCCCCGACCTGCTTCGACCAGACCGTGGGGCCGAAGCCGATGAAGTACTGGGTGACCTTCCCGCCGAACTTCTTGGCCGGGACGAGGTGTCCCAGCTCGTGCAGCCCGATCGACGCCAGGATGGCGAAGGCGAAGATCAGCACGCCGAGCGTGTAGAGCAGAACGGTCGTCATCGGTGCAGTGCGTGTCCTCGATCGGGAGCCGGCTCAGCCGGCGATGGCGCGGGCCGCAGCCTCCCGGGCCCACGCGTCCGCGGCGAGGACGTCGTCGAGGGAGAGCTGCACCCCCGAGGGTACGTCGTGCGACGTCATCACGTCGGCGATCACGTCCACGATGCCGGTGAACGGCAGGCGGCCGTCGTGGAAGGCGTCGACGCAGACCTCGTTGGCAGCGTTGTAGACCGCCGGACTGGTGCCGCCGCGCCTCCCCGCCTCGCGGGCCAGCGCGACTGCCGGGAAGGCGTCGTCGTCCAGCGGCTCGAACCGCCAGTCGGCGGCCCTGGTCCAGTCCACCGGCGTCTCGGCGCCGGGCACCCTGGCCGGCCAGGCCAGGCCCATCGCGATCGGCACCATCATCGTCGGCAGCCCGATCTGGGCGACCACGGCGCCGTCGACGAACTCGACCATCGAGTGAATCATCTGCTGGGGGTGCACCACCACGTCGATCCGCTCGAACGGGATGTCGAAGAGCAGGTGGGCCTCGATCACCTCGAGCCCCTTGTTGACCAGGGTCGCGGAGTTGGTCGTGATCACCCGCCCCATCGCGAAGTTCGGGTGCGCCAGCGCCTGTGCCGGGGTGACGTCGGCCAGCTCCGCGCGGGTGCGGCCGCGGAAGGGCCCGCCGCTGGCGGTCAGCACCAGGCGTCGTACCTCGTCGGGGGCGCCGCCGCGCAGCGACTGGGCGATCGCACTGTGCTCGCTGTCCACCGGCACGATCTGTCCCGGCTCCGCGCGCTCCTTGACCAGCGGGCCGCCGATGATGAGCGACTCCTTGTTGGCCAGCGCAAGACTCCTGCCCGCCTCGAGCGCGGCGAGCGTCGGGCGCAGCCCGACCGCCCCGGTGATGCCGTTGAGGACGACGTCGCAGGGCCGGGTCGCGGCCTCGACGCTCGCCTCCTCCCCCAGCCCGTGGAACGCCGGCCCGAACTCCTCGACCTGGCGCGCGAACAGGTCGGGGTTGCCTCCGCCCGCGGTCAGGCCGACGACCCGGAACCGGTCCGGGTTGGCCCGCACCAGGTCGAGCGCCTGGGTGCCGATGGAGCCGGTCGAGCCGAGGATGACGACGTCCCTGATCACCGGGTCATCCTCCCAGCGACGCGCTCAGGCCAGGCCACGGGACTCGAGGAAGGCCTTCGCGAGCCGCTTCGGCGCCCGGGCCAGCCAGGCGTCGGTGAGCACCTCCTCCAGCTCGTCGAGACCGATCGCGTCGAGCCGCACCAGCAGGCCCGGCCAGCCGTCGAAGTGCGGGATCGTGAAGAACACCTCCGGCTCGCTCGCCACCAGGGCCTGCTTCTCGAGGTCGTCGGCCACCCGGATCCCCATGATCTCGCCGTCGGGCGCCTCCCGGCCGAGCGCGGCGAGGTCGGCGACGTCCTTGCGGCGCAGCGGTCGGACCCAGGCGAAGGCCTTCTCCCGGATCCGCCAGCCGTTGTTGCTCTCGGTCGTCTCGGGCAGGGCGAGCGCGAGCCGTCGTACGTCCTCCCAGGTCGCCATGGCGCCAACCTACGGCGCGCGGGCGGGTCTCGTCAGGCCAGGTCAGGCCAGGTCGCCGAGCAGCGCGTCCGCGGCGGCGTAGGGGTCCGACTCGCCCGTCGCCACGGCGGCGGCGAGGCCGTCGAGCCGGTCGCCGTGGCCGAGGCTGCCCCAGCGCTCGCGGAGGGTCGTGAGCGCGATCGCCTCGATCTCCTCGCGCGCGCGCCGGGCGCGGCGGGACGCGAGCTCACCGCTCGCCTCGGCGTGCGCGCGATGCTCCTCGAGCGCGTCGACCACTGCCGCGGCGCCCTCGCCCTGGGAGGCGACCGTCTTGAGGACGGGCGGCCGCCACGCGCCCTCGGGCCGCTCGGCCATCGAGAGCATCGTGCGCAGGTCGCGCCGGACCTGGTCGGCGCCGTCGCGGTCGGCCTTGTTGATGACGTAGACGTCACCGATCTCGAGCAGGCCCGCCTTCGCGGCCTGGATGCCGTCGCCCATCCCCGGGGCCAGGAGCACCGCCGTGGTGTCGGCGAGGCGGGAGATCTCCACCTCGCTCTGGCCGACGCCCACCGTCTCCACCAGGATGACGTCGAACCCCGCCACGTCGAGCACCCGCAGCGCCTGCGGCGTGGCCCACGACAGGCCGCCGAGATGGCCGCGGGCGGCCATCGACCGGATGAACACACCCGGGTCCGTGGCGTGCTCGGACATCCGGATCCGGTCGCCGAGCAGTGCGCCGCCGGAGAAGGGCGAGGACGGGTCGACCGCGAGCACGCCGACGCGCCGGTCGCGCCGGCGCAGCTCGGTCACCAGCGCGCTGGTCGAGGTGGACTTGCCGACGCCCGGAGCGCCGGTGAGGCCGACCACCTGGGCGGTCCGGTCGGTCTCGCGGACCACCAGCGCGAGCGCTGCCATCACCTCGCGCAGCAGCGGCGAGGAGTCCTCGACGAGCGAGATCAGTCGTCCGACGGCGCGCTGCCGTCCGGCTCGCGCCTGCTCGACCAGCTCGGGAACGGCGACGGCCGACCGACCCGAGGGTCGGCCGGCCGCGCCGTCAAGCGGTTCCGCCACGCTGCGTCACTGGGCGGCGGGCACGCGCACGATCAGCGCGTCGCCCTGGCCGCCGCCGCCGCACAGGGCAGCGGCGCCGACGCCGCCACCGCGGCGCTTGAGCTCCAGCGCCAGGTGCAGCACCACGCGGGCACCGGACATGCCGACCGGGTGCCCGAGCGCGATCGCCCCGCCGTTGACGTTGACGATGGAGTTGTCGATCCCCAGCTCACGCGCGGAGGAGATGCCGACGGCGGCGAAGGCCTCGTTGAACTCGACGAGGTCGAGGTCGGTCGGGGCGATGCCCTCCTTCTCGCAGGCCTTGGCCGTGGCGGCGGCCGGCTGCAGCTGGAGCGTCGAGTCGGGACCGGCGACCTGGCCGTGGGCACCGATCTCGCAGAGGTACTCCAGGCCCAGCTCCTCGGCCTTGGCCTTGCTCATCACGACCACGGCGCACGCGCCGTCGGAGATCTGCGAGGAGGAGCCGGCGGTGATGGTGCCCTCCTTGGAGAAGGCGGGGCGCAGCTTGCCGAGCGACTCGGCGGTGGTGTCGCCGCGCACGCCCTCGTCCTCGCGGACGACGACCGGGTCACCCTTGCGCTGCGGGATCTCGACGGGGACGACCTCCTCGTCGAAGACGCCGTTCTTCCACGCCACGGCGGCCTTCTGGTGCGACTGTGCCGCGAACTCGTCCTGCTCGTCGCGGGTCAGGTTCTGGGCGGCGGCGTTGCACTCCTCGGTGAGCAGCCCCATCGCCTGCTGGGTGAACTGGTCGAACAGGGCGTCGTACGCCATGGAGTCGACGAGCTTGACGTCGCCGAACTTGATGCCCTCGCGCGACTTCGGCAGGAAGTGGGGGGCGTTGGTCATCGACTCCATGCCGCCGGCCACCACCACGTCGACCTCGCCCGCCCGGATCAGCTGGTCGGCGACCGCGATCGCGTTGAGGCCCGAGAGGCACACCTTGTTGATCGTGATGGACGGGACGTTCATCGGGATCCCGCCCTGGTGGGCGGCCATCCGCGCCGGGTTCTGGCCGGCGCCGGCCTGGATCACCTGACCCATGATCACGTAGTCGACCTGGTCGCCGGAGACGCCGGCCTTCTCGAGGGCGCCCTTGATCGCGACGCCACCGAGGTCAGCGGCGGAGAGGCTCTTGAGGCCGCCGCTGAGGCGGCCGATCGGGGTGCGGGCACCGGCGACGATGACGCTGGGACTGGACAATGCTGCCTCCGGGGACGAGGTACGGGTGAACTTTTGCGACTGTACTCGCGAGTAGTACGGACCGGCGAGGGGTCTCATCGGCGGTCCGTTGAGTCGCTCGTCACAGACCATCCGCACAGTGGTGGCCCGCCGGACCGCGCCGTCGCGATGGGCACAATGGGCCCATGACTCTCGACGGCCTGCCGCAGCACCTGTTCACCGCGATCGACCACGTGGGCATCGCCGTGCCCGACCTGGACGAGGCGATCGCGTTCTACCGCGACACCTTCGGCATGGAGTCGGTCCACGAGGAGACCAACGAGGAGCAGGGCGTCCGCGAGGCGATGGTGGCGGTCGGCGACTCCGGCTCGTGCATCCAGCTGCTGGCGCCGCTGAACGAGCAGTCGACGATCGCCAAGTTCCTCGACCGCAACGGTCCTGGCATGCAGCAGCTGGCCTACCGCGTGACCGACCTCGACCGGGTCTCGGCGGTCCTCCGCGAGCGCGGCGTCCGGCTGCTCTACCCCGAGCCCAAGCGCGGCACCTCCAACAGCCGGGTCAACTTCGTCCACCCCAAGGACGCCGGCGGCGTGCTCGTCGAGCTCGTCGAGCCCGCCGCCGACCCCACCCACTGACCCCACGAAGTGGGAGGTTTCGGCGCGCGAGGTGGCACGCTTTGGCGCACGAAGTGGCAGGTTTCGGCGCACGAGGTGGCAGGTTCCGGCGCGCGAAGTGGCGCCTTTCGTGAACACCCGTTAACGAGTCGTCCCACCTCGCGCGCCAAAACCTGCCACCTCGTGCGTCCAGGCGAAGCGCACCTGGTCGCCGGGGCGGAGCTGGGCCAGGCGGTCGGTGTCGGCGGCGACCACGACGCCGATGACGGGGTAGCCGCCGGTGACGGGGTGGTCGGGGCCGAAGAGCACCGGCTCGCCGCTCGGCGGCACCTGGACGGCCCCGCGGAGCGCTCCCTCGCTCGGGAGCTGGCCGCGGGCCGGGTCGACCGTGAGCCGGGCACCTTCCAGCCGCAGCCCCACCCGGTCGCTCGCGGCACCCACCCGCCACGTCGCGCCGACGAGCCGGTCGGCGTCGGCCACCCAGTCGTCGCGGGGACCCCGAACGACCCGTAGGACCGGGCGGGCGTCGTACGCCCGGGGCGGGACGGAGTCGACCAGCATGTCTCCCGCCACGGCGTCGCCGACGGGCAGGCGGTCGCCGACGGCGACGGGCGGCGGCCCGATGCCGGAGAGGGTGTCCCGGGACCGGGAGCCGAGCACCGGCGGGACGGCCAGCCCGCCGCGGACCGCGACGTAGCAGCGGAGGCCGGTGGCGGGCATGCCGACGGTGAGCCGCTGACCCGGCCGCAGGGCGAGGACCGCGCCGGTCGGCTCCCGGCGGCCGTCGACGGCGACCGCGGCCGGCGCACCGGTGACGCACACCCACGCGGTCGCGGCGGCCTCCACCTCCAGCCCGCCGAGGAGGATCTCGAGCGCTGCGGCGCCCGGCGCGTTGCCGAGCAGCCGGTTGCCCAGGCCGTACGACGCCAGGTCGGCCGCGCCGGACGAGCCGACCCCGATCGCCGCGTGGCCGGGGCGGCCGGCGTCCTGCACCAGGCAGGGCCCGCCGACGGCCCGGACGAGGAGCGCGCTCACCCGTCGACCGCCTCGAACCGCACGACCGAGCCCGCGGCGAGCAGCGCCGGCGGGTCGCGCCGGAGGTCCCAGAGCGCCAGCTCGGTCCGACCGATCAGCTGCCAGCCGCCCGGTGACGCCCGCGGGTAGACGCCGCTGAACTCGCCGGCGAGCCCGACCGATCCCGGAGGGACGCTCTGTCGTGGCGCGTCGCGCCGCGGCACCTGCAGCCGGGGGTCGCCGCCGGCGAGGTAGGCGAAGCCGGGCGCGAAACCACCGAACGCCACCCGCCACGGGGTGCCGGTGTGGGCGGCCACCACGTCCGGCTCGCTCAGTCCGGTCAGCCGGGCGACCTCACCCAGATCGGGCCCGTCGTAGCGCACCGGGACCACGATCACCCTTCCGCCGTCCGGCTGCTCCGGCCGTGCCCGCCCACGGCCGGACCCGAGGCGCGCCGTCACCACGGCGCGGAGCCGACCGGTCGGGACGCCGGCGCCGGCGACGAGCAGCACCGTCCGGGCCCCGGGCACGACGTCGGCGACCAAGCCGCGCACCTCCGGGTCGGCCCGGAGGGCGTCCGTGCAGCCGAGGACCTCGGCCGCGTCGGCCACCTCGACCAGCAGCCCCCGGTCGCCGTACGGCAGCAGCCTCACCACGGGCCCCTCGTCGCGGTCATCCGAACGACTCGACGCGGATCCCTGCCTCTGCGAGCGCTGCTCGGGCAGCGGCCGCCGCGGCGGCTGCCGCTGGGGAGTCGCCGTGCACGCAGATCGAGCGCACCGATCCCGACGACGCCAGCCGCACCGCCTGCGCTGCGACGTCCACGGGGTCGGCGAGCACCGCACCGGGCTCGCTGCGGGGCACCAGGCTCCCGTCGGGCCGGTAGGCCCGGTCGGCGAACCCCTCGGTCACCACAGGCAGCCCGGCCTCACGGGCGAGCCGCAGCAGCTCCGAGCCGGGCATGCCCAGGAGCGGCAGGCCGCCGTACGCCACGACGGCCTCGACCACCGCCGCCGCCTGCGTCGGCCCGGTCGTCACCGCGTGGTAGAGCGCGCCGTGCGGCTTGACGTAGGCCACCCGACCGCCCGCCGCCCGGGCCAGCCCGTCGAGCGCACCCAGCTGGTAGAGCACATCGGCAGCGAGCTCGTCCGGCGCCACGTCGATGAAGCGCCGGCCGAAGCCGGCGAGGTCGCGGTAGCCGACCTGGGCGCCGATCGCGACGCCGAGCCCCACCGCCTGCTCGACGGTACGACGCAGCGTGAGCGGGTCGCCGGCGTGGAACCCACAGGCGACGTTCGCGCTGGTCAGGTGCGCCAGCAGCGCGGCATCGTCGCCCAGCTGCCAGCGGCCGAAGGACTCCCCCACGTCGGCGTTGAGGTCGACCACCCCACCGGCGAGGGTCTCCTGGCGCGCGCTCACGACCCTATGGTGGCCCATGGCGGGCCGGCCCGATGAGACGCCGCTCACGAACTCGCCATCCCGCGGTTACCGCTGGGTAATCTGCCCGACGGCCGGACTGCCACCCACCGACAACGATCAAGGGAGACCACGACCGTGCAGCACATCCTCGACGCGATCCTCGCCGCCGACTCCGGAGGCACCTCCACGGAGGACTTCGCCAACCTCGAGCTCCCGGACTCCTACCGCGCCGTGACGGTGCACAAGGACGAGGTCGACATGTTCGAGGGCCTGCCCTCGAAGGAGAAGGACCCCCGCAAGTCGCTGCACGTCGACGACGTGCCGCTGCCCGAGCTCGGCCCGGGCGAGGCGTTCGTCGCGGTGATGGCGTCGGCCATCAACTACAACACCGTGTGGACGTCGATCTTCGAGCCGGTCTCCACGTTCGGCTTCCTCGAGCGCTACGGCCGCGAGTCGGAGCTCGCCAAGCGCCACGACCTGCCGTACCACATCGTCGGCTCGGACCTCTCCGGCGTGGTCCTCAAGGTCGGCCCCGGCGTCACCAAGTGGAAGCCCGGCGACCGCGTCGTCGCGCACTGCCTCTCGGTGGAGCTCGAGGCCCCCGACGGGCACAACGACACGATGCTCGACACCTCGCAGCGGATCTGGGGTTTCGAGACCAACTTCGGCGGGCTCGCCGAGGTCGCGATGGTCAAGGCCAACCAGCTGATGCCGAAGCCGGAGCACCTCACCTGGGAGGAGGCCGCCACCCCCGGCCTGGTGAACTGCACGGCCTACCGGCAGCTGGTCTCCACCAACGGCGGCAACATGAAGCAGGGCGACAACGTCCTGATCTGGGGCGCCTCCGGCGGCCTCGGCGGCTTCGCCACGCAGTACGCGCTCAACGGCGGCGCCACGCCGATCTGCGTCGTCTCCAACGAGGAGAAGGCCCAGATCGTACGCAACATGGGCGCCGAGCTGATCATCAACCGCGCCGAGGAGAACTACCAGTTCTGGAACGAGGACGGCACCAAGCAGAACCCCAAGGAGTGGCTGCGGTTCGGCAAGAAGATCCGCGAGCTGACCGGCGGCGAGGACATCGACATCGTGTTCGAGCACCCGGGCCGGGAGACCTTCGGCGCCAGCGTCTTCGTCACCCGCAAGGGCGGCACGATCACCACCTGCGCCTCGACAACCGGCTACATGCACGAGTACGACAACCGGTACCTGTGGATGAACCTCAAGCGGATCGTCTCCAGCCACTTCGCCAACTACCGCGAGTCGTGGGAGGCCAACCGCCTGATCGCCAAGGGCAAGATCCACCCGACCCTGTCGAAGACCTACCGCCTCGAGGAGACGGGCCAGGCCGCGCTCGACGTGCACCACAACAAGCACCAGGGCAAGGTCGGCGTCCTCGCGCTGTCCCCCGAGGAGGGGCTGGGCGTGCGCGACGCGGAGCTGCGCGAGAAGCACATCGACAAGATCAACCTCTTCCGCGGCATCTGAGCAGTCCGGAGCAGTCCGGAACACGTTGAACCAGGCGGATCCCCGAGGGGTCCGGGCAGTCCAGGAGCGGGTCCGCGCACGGCGCGGGCCCGCTCTGCTCGTGACGGGCCCGAACCGCCGGGGGTGGGGTGGGAAACCGTCGGCCCATCGGGGATCATGGGTCCGGTCCCCCCGCGAAACAGCCCGAGAGCCAGCGAGGCCCACGTCATGAGCCACCAGGGTCTGTCCATCTTCGACGACGACGACCGCAACCCCGAGGAGTCCGCCCCCGTGAGCACCAAGGCCGCCGACGACGACGAGCCGACCCAGGTCATGCCCGTAGTGAGCGACGAGCGGGCGGCTGAGCCGCAGGCCACCCCGCCCCCGGCCCGGCAGCAGCGCCCCGCCGCCGGAAGGCAGGGCACGCCCGCGGCACCGGCCAGCCAGCAGCGGGCCCAGCAGCGGGCCCAGCAGCCGGCCCCCGCGCCCCAGGCCCGTCCGCG
>NZ_JBNBPO030000044.1:0-17692 GCF_051280635.3 Nocardioides proteolyticus
TGATCCGCGAGCTCCGTGCCGACTTCTGGACCAACCTCAAGGTGCTGGGCAGCGCCGACACCATGAACCAGAGCCTCGAGAAGGCCGGCCGCGTGGCCGACTTCCTCGAGCTGGGCGAGCTGATGTGCATCGACGCGCTCAACCGCCGCGAGTCGTGCGGAGGACACTTCCGCGCGGAGTCGCAGACCGAGGACGGCGAGGCACTGCGGCACGACGACGAGTTCGCCTACGTCGCCGCCTGGGAGTGGACCGGCGAGGCCGAGCCACCCGTCCTGCACAAGGAAGACCTCGTCTACACCGCCATCGAGATGAAGCAGCGGAGCTACAAGTGAGCAGCGGCACCATGAACCTGACCCTCAAGATCTGGCGCCAGAGCGGGCCGCAGGACGAGGGCTCCATCCACACCTACCAGGTGCAGGGCGTCTCCTCGGACATGAGCTTCCTCGAGATGCTCGACGTCCTCAACGAGCAGCTCAACGAGAAGGGCGAGGAGCCGATCGCGTTCGACTCCGACTGCCGTGAGGGCATCTGCGGCATGTGCTCGCTGATGATCAACGGCGAGGCGCACGGGCCCGAGGTCACCACGACCTGCCAGCTGCACATGCGCTCGTTCAAGGACGGTGACACCATCACCATCGAGCCGTGGCGGGCCTCGGCCTTCCCGGTGCTCAAGGACCTCTGCGTCGACCGGTCGGCGTTCGACCGGATCATCCAGTCGGGCGGCTACATCTCGGCCAACACCGGGTCCGCCCCGGAGGCCAACTCCGTTCCGGTCCCCCGCGACGACGCCGTTCGCGCCTTTAACGTCGCGACCTGCATCAGCTGCGGCGCGTGCGTGGCGGCCTGCCCCAACGGCTCCGCGTCGCTGTTCGTCGGGGCCAAGATCACCCACCTCGGCGAGCTGCCGCAGGGCCAGCCGGAGCGGTTCTCCCGCGTCGTCGACATGGTGTCCCAGCACGACGCCGAGGGCTTCGGCGGCTGCACCAACATCGGCGAGTGCGCGGCGGCGTGCCCGAAGGAGATCCCGCTCGACGTGATCAGCCAGCTCAACAAGGACCTGCGGACGGCCCTGGTCAAGGGCCGCTAGCCAGCAGCAAACACCGGAGCCGGCACGAGCGATCGTGCCGGCTCCGCTGCTTCTCAGTCGTCCGCGTGGCGCAGTGCGCGCCAGCCCAGAGAGCCCAACAGGCCGGCGATCACGAAGTTGACCACGATCAGCACGGTGTGGGCGACCCAGTAGCCGACGGCGCGGTCCTCGCCCGCGTCGTAGGCGGCGTACAGGTTGCGCGCGAAGCTGCCGAACGACAGGACGTTCCAGGCGGCGACCGCCAGCAGCAGGATCGCGTGCCTCCGCTCGAGCCTCATCGCTCCTCCTCGGTGGCCGGGATCAGTCGCCGAGGGCGAAGGTCCGCGTGGCCGTCCACCCGGCCCTCCCCCGGTGGACGTACAGGTGGAAGCCGGCGACGTCGAAGACGCACTCGAAGCCGGCGAGCTCCTCGAACGCCCGGTCGAGATCCGGGTCGCCGAGGTGGTGGGCGACGGTGACGTGGGGGTGGTAGGGATACTCGAGGTCCATGGCGAGCGGCCCGCGTCGTACGGCGTGCGCGAGCTGCTCGCACTGCGAGATCCCCTCGACGAGGCCGATGAACACCACCGGCGAGACCGGCCGGAACGTCGCGGTGCCCCGGAGGTGCACGCGGAACGGCTCCGCACCGGCAGCGGCGTCGACGAGGTGCTCCTCGACCTCGGCGAGCGAGCCGGTGATCTCGGTGGGCGGCACCAGCGTGATGTGGGTCGGCACGCCGACCGCGGTCGGGTCGCCGATGCGCAGGCGGTACTCCTGCAGCTCGCTCGCCCACGGCTCGGGGATCGCGATCGCGACACCGATGGTGGTGGCGCCCGGGCGCGCAGGCCGCTGGGCGAACGTCGACATCAGGCTCCCGCCGCCGGCCCCGACGGAGCGACGAAGCCGACCCGCTCGTAGACATCGCGCAGCGTCGCATCGGCGACGGCGCTCGCCGTCGCGGCCCCCTCCGCCAGCACCTGCCGCAGGTGGGTCTGGTCGGCGAGCAGCTCGAGGGTCCGGTCGCGGAACGGTGTCACGAACTCCACCACCACCTCCGCCAGGTCCTTCTTGAGGTCGCCGTACATCCGACCGGCGTACTCCTCCTCCAGGGCGGCGACCGGCTTGCCCGCGAGGGCGGAGTAGATCGTGAGCAGGTTGCTCACCCCGGGCTTGTGCTCGGCGTCGAAGCGGATCTCGGTGCCGGAGTCGGTGACCGCCGATCGGATCTTCTTCGCGGTGACCTTGGGGTCGTCGAGCAGGAAGATGATGCCGTTGGACGAGGATCCGGACTTCGACATCTTCGCCGTCGGGTCCTGGAGGTCGGCGATCTTGGCCGTCGCCTTGAGGATGTAGGGCTCCGGCAGGCGGAAGGTCTTCTTGTACCGGCTGTTGAACCGCTGCGCGAGGTCGCGGGTCAGCTCGAGGTGCTGGCGCTGGTCCTCGCCCACCGGCACGTAGTGCGGCCGGTAGAGCAGGATGTCGGCGGCCTGCAGGATCGGATAGGTGAACAGGCCGACGCTGGCCGCCCCCTCGCCCTGCTTGGCCGACTTGTCCTTGAACTGCGTCATCCGCCGGGCCTCGCCCACTCCGGTGATGCAGTTCAGCACCCACGCGAGCTGGGCGTGGGCGGGGACCTGGCTCTGCACGAAGATCGAGCTCCGCGCCGGGTCGATCCCCATCGCGATCAGCTGGGCCGCTGCCCGGAGGGTGCGCTCGCGAAGCACCTTGGGGTCGTGCTCGACGGTGATCGCGTGCTGGTCGGCGATGAAGAAGAACGGCTGGTGCTCCCGTTGCAGGTCCACCCACTGCCGGGTCGCGCCGAGGTAGTTGCCGAAGTGGAAGGAGTCCGAGGTCGGCTGGATGCCGGAGAGCACCCGGGGCCGGGGCGTCGCCTCCTGGCGGCCGGCCGGGCCGGTCTGCACCTCCGGCGCAGGGGTCTCGGTCGTGGTGGACATGGCGACCATTGTCTCAGGCATCGGTGACCGGGAGGTAACCCGGTCGCGTGGGTGAAAACCCCGGCCGGCCGGCGGTGCTGGGTGGCGAGTCAGCCGACCGGCGCGAAGGCGGCCCTGCGGTGGGCGACGGCCGACCAGAGCAGGATGAGCACGCCGAGCGCGCTGAGACCGGCTCCGACCAGGGCCGGTGCTCGATAGCCGTGGCCCGCGGCGATCACGGCGCCGCCGAGCCATGCCCCCAGCGCGTTCGCGACGTTGAGCGACGCATGGTTCATGGCCGCACCGAGGGTGACCGCTCCCCCCGCCACGTCCATCAGCCGCAGCTGCAGGTTCACCACCAGCACCGACCCGGTCGCGGTGACCAGGAACGCCACGGGCAGCAGCGTCCAGCCGCCCGGCGCGGCGACGAAGTACACCAGCATCAGCGCCATGCCTGCGACGCCGGAGAGGATCAGGCTGCGGAAGACCGACCATGCGGCCAGCTCACCGGCCAGCCAGGTGCCGGCGACCATGCCGAGGCCGAGCGCCAGCACGAACACCGGCACGGCCCCGCGGTCGAGGCCACCGACCTCGGTCACGGTCTTCGCGACGTAGGAGTAGACGGCGAACATGCCGCCGAACCCGATGGCGCCGACGGCCATGGTCAGCCAGACCTGGAGGCTGCCGAAGAACTCGCGTGCCTCCCTCCGGCCGCTCGCCTCGGCATCTCCGGGCACCGACGGCACGGCGGCCAGGACCAGCGCGACGGTCAGCAGGGAGAGCGCGCCGCCGAGGACGAAGGTCGCCCGCCACCCCACCTGCTGACCGAGCAGCGTGGCGAGGGGCACGCCCACGACGTTCGCCACCGACAGGCCGAGCATCACGCTCGCCACCGCCCGGCCCCGCCGCTCGGCCCGCACCAGGCTGGCGGCCACCAGGCTGGCGACGCCGAAGTAGGCCCCGTGCGGAAGGCCGTCGAGGAACCGGGCCGCCGCGAGGACCTCGTAGCTGGGCGCGGCCGCGCTCAACAGGTTGAACAGGCCGTAGGCCGCCATCAGTCCGACCAGGAGGGCCCGTCGCGGCAGCGCGGGACCGAGGAACGCCAGGATCGGGACGCCGACCACGACCCCGAGCGCGTACGCCGAGATCACGTGCCCGGCCGTCGGCACCGAGATGTCCACGCCGTCGGCGATCTCCGGCAGGACGCCCATCGTCATGAACTCGGTCGTGCCGATGGTGAACCCGCCGATCGCCAGCGCCAGGATCGCCAGCGCGGGCCGGTCGTGGGCGACTGCGGGTGCCTCGGTCGAGGTGGTCGGAGGCGCAGAGGTCACGGGGTCCCGCAACCGGTGCGGCGGCCGGACTATTCCCGGGCGCCGGATGCCCCCCGGCGTGCCCGTGCCTCGTAGGCCGCCCGCGCGGACTCGTCGGCGGAGCTGAGCACGTCGTCGGCCTTGATCGCCCTCGACATGGCGTCCTGCACGGCTCGCGGCAGCGCGAGCGTCGGCTTGCTGAGGCCCTGGCTCCAGCGCGGGACCCACATCTCGGCGCGCGGCTTGCGGACGGCCGAGGCGATCACGTCCGCGACGTCCTCGGCGGTGACCGCCTTCACCCCGCGGGCCGCCGGCACGCCGGCCGCGAGCTCGGTGCGCACCACGGTGGGCAGCACCATCGTCACGTCGACACCGGCGGGCGCGAGCTCCTGGCGCAGCGCCTCGGTGAACCCGACCACCGCGAACTTGGAGGCCGAGTACGTCGTGCCGTTGGCCAGTGCCACCCGGCCCACCGCCGAGGCGACGTTGACGATGTGGCCGCGACCGCGCTCCACCATCCCGGGTGCCACCAGCTTGGTGCCGTGGATGACGCCGTACACGTTGACGTCCATGATCGCCTTGGTGACCTCGTCGGGCTCCTTGAGCACCGACCCGAGCGGCATGATCCCGGCGTTGTTGACGAGCACGTCCCAGGGGCCGAGGTGGCCGACCCGGTCGAGGAACTCCACCCACGAGTCGCGGCTGCCGACGTCGAGGCGCCCGGCGACGACGCGGTCGCGGTCGCCGGCGCCAACCTGCGCCGCCACCTCCGCGGCGAGGTCGGCGTCGAGGTCGCCGACGGCGACCCGGGCGCCCTCGCGGACGAAGCGCTCGACGGTGGCGCGGCCGATGCCACGGGCCCCACCGGTGACGATGACCGACATCCCTGCGATCCGACGACTCACTGCAGTCCTCCCCTGACCATGGCGCGGACCGCCTTCCGGTCCGTCTTCCCGACACTCGTGAGCGGGACTGCGTCGACGACGCGGACCTCCCGCGGGTACTTGCTGCTCATCGCGGGCCCCTCAGATCCGGACCAGGTCGATCGGCTGGCCGTCCTTGGGGAACGGCAGCGAGTGGTTGTCCAGCGGCGCGACGTAGCGCGGGTCGACGGACCAGCGCCGAGTGCGCAGGAGCCGGTGCATGATCGCCTTGATCTCCGCGCCGGCGAAGTAGAGGCCGATGCACTTGTGCACGCCACCGCCGAACGGGGACCACGCGTAGCGGTGGGAGCGGTCCTCCCGTCGCTCGGGCGAGAAGCGCTCGGGGTCGAAGGCGGTCGGGTCGGTCCAGTACTCCGCCATCAGGTGGGAGTGCTGCACGCCGACCGCGACGTGGGTGTCGGCCGGGATCCGGACACCCTGGACGACCGTCTCCTTCACCGTCCGGCGGGCCAGCATCGGCACGGGTGCCCGCAGCCGCAGCGACTCCTTCATGACCAGGTCCAGGCTGGTCAGCTGCTCGAGCTCCTGGAGGGTCGGCGCCTCACCGAGCGCGAGCGACTCCTCACGGCACCGCTCCTGCCACTCCGGGTGCTGGCCGAGGTACTGCAGCATGGTGGAGGTGGTGATGGTGGAGGTGTCGTGGGCCGCCATCATCAGGAAGATCATGTGGTTGACGACGTCGTCGTCGGAGAACCGCTGCCCGTCGTCGGTCTCGATGTGGCACAGCACCGAGAAGATGTCGTCGGTGCGCGTCGCGCGACGGTCCGGCAGATAGTGCCGGAGGAACTCCTCCAGCACCTTCCGGCCGCGATAGGCCCGGCCCCAGCGGGTGAACGGGACGTCGGCCCGCACCACACCTGCCGCGGCCTGCACGCACGCGATGAACGCGCGGTTGACCCGGTCCATCTCCTCGCGGCTGGTGTCGCGGGCTCCCCCCATGAAGATGTCGGCCGCGATGTCGAGCGTGAGCTGCTTGAGGGCGGGATAGCACCGGAAGTCCGCACGCGGCTCCCAGTCCTGCATGCCGGTCGCGATGGCCGGGTGCATCATCGCGACGTACGACGACAGCCGGTCGCGGGTGAAGGCCTCCTGCATGATCCGCCGGTGGACGTGGTGCTCCTCGAAGTCCAGGAGCATCAGGCCGCGGTTGAAGAACGGTCCGACGAGCTGGCCCCACGCGGGCCCGTTGGCGAAGGCCTTGTCGCCGTTGCGCAGCGCCTCCTCGACGGCGTCCGGCCCGAGCAGCATCACGAACGTCTGGCCGAGGAACGGGAAGGGCGAGACCGGGCCGTAGGTCTCCCACTGGTGACGCATCAGACCGACCGGGTCCTTGGCGTAGGCGGTGACCCGCCCGAGGAACGGGAGGCCGCGGTCGGCCGGCTGCACCCGCGGCATGGGACGGCTCTGCTGCTCCAGGGTCATGGGGGGTCGCCCTTCGTCGTGACCGGTGTCGCACCCAGCGTCATTCAGGAAGGGCGTCCTGTCAACCTATGAATTTCTTGCGTTCCCTGAGACGCTGGGGTGCATGGCCGTCCAGTCCGGGGTCTATCGCGGAGTCAGCGCGGAGGACCGAGTCGCCAGCAGGCGGGCCCGTCTGCTGGAGGCGACGCTGTCCGTATGGGCCGATCCGGCCGCGCGGACGACCATGACGGCGGTGTGCGCCGAGGCGGGGCTGACGGAGCGCTACTTCTACGAGAGCTTCCGCACCCTGGAGGAGGCGCAGCGGGCCGTGCTCGATGCCGTCGCCGCTGAGATCGAGGAGCGCACCCTCGCCGCGGCCGCCGCAGCCGGCACCGACCCGGTGGAACGCGCGGGGGCCCTGATCGCGACCTTCATCGACCTGTTGCGCGACGACCCCCGCAAGGGACGCGTCGCCATCGTCGAGGCGGGGGCGATGCCCGCGCTGCGCGAGCGTCGCACCGAGCTGCTGCGGCACTTCGCCGGCCTGCTGACCGACGAGGCCCACGAGATGCGCGGCCTACCGCGCCGCGACCAGCACACCGAGGAGCTCGCCGGCCTCTTCTTCGTCGGCGGCATGGCCGAGCTCGTCACCGCCTGGATCGAGGGAGCCCTCGAGTTCACGCCCGAGGAGATCCTCGACGTGGCGATCCGCAGCTTCCTCGGCCTCTACGGCTGAGGGAGCCGGCCCGGGCGACGCCGGACCGGCTCCTCGGCTCAGAGAGCGGCCAGCGCCGCGTTGAACGTCGCGCTCGGCCGCATCACCGCGGCCGTCTTCTCCGCGTCGGGCCGGAAGTAGCCGCCGATGTCGGCCGGCGAGCCCTGGACGGCGATCAGCTCGTCGACGATCTTCTGCTCGTCGCGGCGCAGGCTCTCGGCGAGCGGCCGGAACACCTCGGCCAGCTCGGCGTTGTCGGTCTGCTGCGCGAGCTCCTCGGCCCAGTACAGCGCGAGGTAGAAGTGGGAGCCGCGGTTGTCGATCGTGCCGAGCTTGCGGCCCGGCGAGCGGTCCTCGTTGAGGAAGGTCTCCGTCGCCCGGTCGAGGGTCTCACCGAGCACCTTCGCCCCGGCGTTGCCGTAGGTGTCGGAGAGGTGGTCGAGCGACGCGGCGAGGGCGAAGAACTCCCCGAGGCTGTCCCAGCGCAGGTAGTTCTCCTTGACCAGCTGCTGCACGTGCTTGGGCGCCGAGCCTCCGGCGCCCGTCTCGAACAGGCCGCCGCCGTTCATCAGCGGGACGATCGAGAGCATCTTCGCCGACGTGCCGAGCTCCAGGATCGGGAACAGGTCGGTGTTGTAGTCACGGAGCACGTTGCCGGTGACCGAGATGGTGTCCTCGCCCCGACGGATCCGCTCCAGCGAGTAGGCGCAGGCGTCGGCCGGCGCCATGATCTCGATGGTGAGGCCGTCGGTGTCGTGGTCCTGCAGGTACTCCCGGACCTTGGCGATCAGGTTGGCGTCGTGGGCGCGCCCCTCGTCGAGCCAGAACACCGCCGGCACGCCCGTCGCCCGGGCACGGGTGACGGCCAGCTTGACCCAGTCGCGGATCGAGGCGTCCTTGGTCTGGCACGCGCGCCAGATGTCGCCCTGCCGCACCGCGTGCTCGAGCAGCGTCGCGCCGGAGGAGTCGACGACGCGGATGGTGCCCGCGGACGGCGCCTCGAAGGTCTTGTCGTGGGAGCCGTACTCCTCGGCCGCCTTCGCCATCAGCCCCACGTTGGGCACGGAGCCCATCGTGGCCGGGTCGAAGGCGCCGTTGGCCCGGCAGTCGTCGATCACGGTCTGGTAGACGCCGGCGTACGACGAGTCCGGGATCACCGCGAGGGTGTCGGCCTCCTCGCCGTCGGGCCCCCACATGTGCCCACCGATGCGGATCATCGCCGGCATCGAGGCGTCGACGATCACGTCCGAGGGGACGTGCAGGTTGGTGATGCCCCGGTCGGAGTCCACCATCGCCATCTTCGGTCCCTCGGCGAGGGCGGAGTCGATCGCCGCCTTGATCTCCTCGCCCTTGGCCAGACCCTCCAGGCCGGCGAGGATGCCGCCGAGCCCGTCGTTGGGCGACAGGTCCGCGGCGGCGAGCTCGGCGCCGTACTGCTCGAAGACCGGCTTGAAGAACGTCCGGACGACGTGGCCGAAGATGATCGGGTCGCTGACCTTCATCATCGTCGCCTTCAGGTGCAGGGAGAAGAGCACGTCCTCGGACCTGGCGCGCTCGATCGCGCCCGCGAGGAACTCCTCCAGCGCGCGGACGTCCATGAACGTCGCGTCGACGACCTCGCCGGCGAGCACCGCCAGGGAGTCCTTCAGCACGGTCACGGTGCCGTCCTCGGCCACCAGCTCGATCCGCAGCGTGTCGTCGGCCGGGATCACGACCGACTTCTCGTTGGAGCGGAAGTCGTCGTGGCCCATGGTCGCGACGTTGGTCTTCGAGTCGGCGCTCCACTCCCCCATCCGGTGCGGGTGCGCCTTCGCGTAGTTCTTCACCGAGGCGGGTGCGCGACGGTCGGAGTTGCCCTCCCGCAGGACCGGGTTGACCGCGGAGCCCTTGACCTTGTCGTACTTGGCGCGGGCCTCACGCTCGGCGTCGTTGTCGGGGCTCTCGGGGTAGTTCGGGATGTCGAAGCCCTGCTGCTGCAGCTCGCGGATCGCGGCCTTGAGCTGCGGGATCGACGCGGAGATGTTGGGCAGCTTGATGATGTTGGCCTCGGGCTTGGTGGCCAGCTCACCGAGCTCGGCGAGCGCGTCGTCGGCCAGCCCGAACTGGGCGAGGATCCGTGCGGCGACGGAGATGTCGCGGGTCTCGACCGTGACGCCGGCCTTGGCGGCGTACGCCTCGACGACCGGGAGGAAGGAGTACGTCGCCAGCAGCGGCGCCTCGTCGGTGTGGGTGTAGATGATGCTCGACATTGCGGGCGACGCCTCCTGGGACGTTGAGGTTGCTTGACGTCAAGATATCGAACGCGGACCAACCGCGGCACCCGCGGCCCGTGCCAGCCTCGCATCCGCCCCAAGGGGGCGCAAATGACTAGAGTGCTCGCAGAACCCGGCTGGTTTTCGGGAGCCGCACCGAGGAAAGACGTGACGCCATGACTGACCTGACCAACGATCCCAGCGCCACCGCCGCCGCCGACAGCACGCCTCCGTCGCTGCCGCAGAAGCTCCTCGCCGAGCTGCTCGGCACCTTCGTCCTGGTCCTGTTCGGCTGCGGCGTGGCCGTGATGACCGGCGGCGACCTGGTCGCCACCGGCCTCGCCTTCGGCCTCACCGTGACCCTGATGGCCTACGCCGTCGGCCGCCTCTCCGGCGGTCACTTCAACCCGGCGGTCTCGCTCGGCGCCGCGATCGGCGGGCGGGTGTCCTGGAAGGACGCCGGAACTTACATCGGCGCCCAGTTCGTCGGGGGCATCCTCGCCGCCGTCGTCCTGCTCGTGCTCGCGCTGGGCATCGACGGCTTCGAGGCCTTCGACTCCAGCAACCCGCTCGGCGCCAACGGCTACAGCGAGGGTCCGTTCGACTACGCCGTGTGGGCCGCGCTGCTGGTCGAGCTGATCATGACGTTCCTCTTCGTGCTCGTCATCCTCGCGGTGACCGACGAGCGCAACGCGGTCAACGTGGTGATGGCTCCGCTCGCGATCGGGCTGACGCTCGCGGTGATCCACTTCATGCTGATCCCGCTGACCGGCACCTCGGTCAACCCCGCCCGCTCGCTCGGCCCGGCCCTGTTCAGCGGCGGTGACTGGATCCTCCAGGTGTGGCCGTTCCTCATCGCGCCGACGATCGGCGGCGGCCTCGCCGGCGTGCTCTACCCGCTGCTCTTCGGCCGCGGCGCCGACCCCGTCCCCGGCTCCGGCTTCGGCAGCGGCACCCGCCCCAACCCGTTCGAGCAGCAGTGGAACCAGCAGCACAGCGGCTTCGGCCAGCCCCAGCAGGAGCAGCCGATCATCCAGGACGGCTGGCAGTGGGACCCCGCCGCCCAGCAGTGGATCCCCGCCCAGCAGCCGGTCCAGCAGCCCGCCCAGCAGCCGGTCCAGTCGCCCGGTCAGCAGGGCTTCGGCGCCCCGTCCGGCCCGGCCGGCCCGGAGGCGCCCCAGCAGGGCGGCTGGGCACCGCCGCCGGGCGAGCAGACGCAGGTCCGCCCGCCGCAGTAGGGCCCGCCAGGTCGATCAGCGGGGCTCGTCGTGCGCGACGAGCCCCGCCTCCTCGGTGCTGACCAGGCCGACACCGCGTGCGTAGCGCTCCCGTCCGGTCACGCCGTCGGTCGTCACCTCGAGCACCACCACGGGGTGGTAGGTCCCCAGCGGCACGGTCACCGCGTCGTCCACCGCCACGACCCGGGCGCGGACGTCCAGACCGGGCGCCGCCGCCATCCGGAACCCGTCCCCGAAGCGTGGATCGGCCGGCATGGCGAGCCCCGCCTCGTCGAACCAGCGCCCGTCGCGACCCAGCCACCAGACGTTCCCCGCCTCGTCCTGCGCGAGGTGGTCGACGACCCGGCCGACCTCTCGCCCCCGGGCGTCACGGACCACCTGCTCCCGGGCGGTGGTGCGGATGCCCTCGTGCTCGGGGCCCTCCGTCGCGGTCACCACGAGCGAGGTGCCGGCCGCGCCGGCGTACGTCCAGCTCGCGCCGGCCGGCAGCGGCAGCCATGGGTTGTCGACCCCGGCCACGAAGTCCTCCGCCGCTGGCTCCGGGGTCGGGACGACCAGGCCGTCGACGCCCCGCGGCGGTGCGGGCGGGGAGGCCGACCCACACCCGGTGGCACCGGCCACGGCCAGCACTGCGGCCGCGGCGAACCAGCGGCGAGCCCTCGTCATGGCGTTATCGTCTCGCACCGCCGCCCGCCTGCCGGAGCGGGCCGAGGCGCTGCTAGCGTCGCCGGGGAGTCCCGCCCCCGACGTCGTGACGTGACGAGTCAAGCAAGGAGTGTCCTCGTGAGCGCTAGTGCATCCGGCCCGCTCAAGGTCGCCGTGACCGGTGCTGCCGGTCAGATCGGCTACAGCCTTCTCTTCCGCATCGCCAGCGGCGCGATCGCAGGCGACCGGCCTGTCGAGCTCCGCCTGCTCGAGATCGAGCCCGCCCTCAAGGCGCTCGAGGGTGTCGTCATGGAGCTCGACGACTGCGCGTTCCCGAACCTCGCCGGCGTCGAGATCGGCGCCGACCCGGAGAAGATCTTCGACGGCGTCAACCTCGCCCTCCTCGTCGGCGCGCGCCCCCGCGGCCCCGGCATGGAGCGCGGCGACCTGCTCTCCGCCAACGGAGCGATCTTCACCGCGCAGGGCAAGGCGCTCAACAAGGTCTCCGCCGACGACGTACGGATCGGCGTGACCGGCAACCCCGCCAACACCAACGCCCTCATCGCGGCGAGCAACGCCCCAGACATCCCCAAGGAGCGGTTCTCGGCGCTGACCCGCCTCGACCACAACCGCGCCATCTCGCAGCTGGCCGCCAAGACAGGCGCGAAGGTCACCGACATCAAGAAGATGACGATCTGGGGCAACCACTCGGCCACCCAGTACCCCGACATCTTCCACGCCGAGATCGCCGGCCGGAACGCCGCGGAGACCGTGGGCGACCAGGAGTGGATCGAGAACACCTTCATCCCCACCGTCGCCAAGCGGGGCGCCGCGATCATCGACGCCCGTGGCGCGTCGTCGGCCGCCTCCGCCGCGTCGGCGACCTGCGACGCCGCCCGCGACTGGCTCAACGGCACGCCCGAGGGCGACTGGGTGTCGATGGCCGTCGTGTCCGACGGCTCCTACGGCGTCCCGGAGGGGCTGGTCTCGTCGTTCCCGGTGACGACCCGCGACGGCGGCTGGGAGATCGTCCAGGGCCTCGACATCGACGACTTCTCGCGCGGCCGGATCGACGCCTCCGTCGCCGAGCTCGAGGACGAGCGCAAGGCCGTCACGGAGCTCGGCCTGATCTGAGCCCGGGTCTCCGCCGACCGCAGACGACGAAGGGCCGGTGCCATCGGGCACCGGCCCTTCGTCGCGCCCGGGCGAGCACGGCGCTCAGACCGGCTGTTCGGGGATCGTCCCCGCGAGCGCGAAGAGCGCCACCGTGAACGCGAGCAGGAGACCCACGTCGAGGAGCCGATGGCGTACGGCCAGCATGCCGGCGTCCTTCTCCGGGAGCAGCAGGCGCAGCAGGGCCGCGGCCGCGAGGGCACCGGACACGGTCCGGACGCCGGCCCGCCAGTCGCCGGCGACCGCGATGCCGATCCCGACCCCCACCGCCACCAGCACCGCGAGGTAGCAGGCGCCGCCGATGGTCGACGGGTAGCGGCGCGGCTCCGTCGCCGCGGACGGGTCGGGCGCGTCGGGTCCGTCGTGCTGCTCGCCGCTCAGTGCGCTGCCTTCCCGCCCTCGTGGTCGGCCAGCTTCTCCGCCATCGTCACCACGTTGGCCAGCAGCATCGCGCGGGTCATCGGACCCACGCCACCGGGGTTCGGGGAGACCCAGCCGGCGACGTCCCAGACGTCCGCGGCCACGTCGCCGGCGAGCTTGCCGTCGACCCGGCTCACGCCGACGTCCAGCACGGCCGCGCCGGGCTTGACCATGTCGCCGGTCACGATGCCCGGCACTCCGGCAGCGGCCACCACGATGTCGGCCCTGCGCACGTGGGCGGCGAGGTCGGTGGTGCCGGTGTGGCACAGCGTGACGGTCGCGTTCTCGGAGCGGCGGGTCAGCAGCAGCCCGAGCGGCCGGCCGACCGTGATGCCCCGACCGACCACGACGACCTCCGCGCCGGCGATCGCGACGCCGTGGCGACGCAGCAGCTCGACGATGCCGTACGGCGTGCAGGGCAGCGGCGCCTCGTTGCCGAGGACCAGCCAGCCGAGGTTGGTGGGGTGCAGCCCGTCGGCGTCCTTGGCGGGATCGATCAGCCCGAGCACCCGGTTCTCGTCCCGGCCGCGCGGCAGCGGCAGCTGGACGATGTAGCCCGTGCAGGCGGGGTCGGCGTTGAGGCGGGCGACCGCCTCCTCGATCTCCGCCTGGGTGGCGGTCTCCGGCAGGTCCACCCGGATCGAGGCGATGCCCACCTCGGCGCAGTCCTTGTGCTTGCCGTTGACGTACCACCGCGAGCCCGGGTCGTCGCCGACCAGCACGGTGCCCAGCCCCGGCGTGATGCCCGCCGCCTGCAGCGCGGCCACCCTTGTCCGCAGCTCGTCCTTGATCGCGGCAGCGGTGGCGGTGCCGTCGAGCCTCTGTGCAGTCACGGTGTGCATCCTCCCAGACGTCGAATCGCGTGTGGCGCGGTCCGGCGTCAGTGGGCGAAGTGCCGGGTGCCGGTGAAGTACATCGTGACGCCGGCGGCCGCGCACGCCGCAACGGTCTCCTCGTCGCGCACCGACCCGCCCGGCTGCACGATGGCCCGCACGCCCGCGTCGATGAGGATCTGCGGCCCGTCGGCGAACGGGAAGAAGGCGTCGGACGCCGCCACCGATCCCGCGGCCCGGTCGCCGGCGCGCGCCACGGCGAGCCGGCAGGAGTCCACGCGGTTGACCTGGCCCATGCCGATTCCCACCGACGCGCCGCCGGAGGCGAGCAGGATGGCGTTGGACTTCGCCGCGCGCACCGCTCGCCACGCGAAGGCGAGGTCGGCGAGCAGCGCGTCGTCGGCCGCGTCGCCGGTGGCGAGCGTCCACGAGGAGGGGTCGTCGCCCTCGGCCTGGAAGTGGTCGGCGTGCTGCATCAGCAGGCCGCCGCTGATCGGGCGGATCTCCGCCCCCGCCTGCTCGAGCGGCTCGGCGACCAGGATCCGGATGTTCTTCTTGGCCTGCAGCACCTCGACCGCGCCGTCCTCGTAGCCGGGCGCGACGATGACCTCGGTGAAGATCTCGGCCACCTGCTCGGCCATCTGCCGCGACACGTCGACGTTGGTGGCGATCACCCCGCCGAACGCGGAGACCGGGTCGCACTCGTGCGCCTTGCGGTGCGCCTCGGCCACGTCGGCGCCGACGGCGATGCCGCAGGGGTTGGCGTGCTTGATGATGGCGACCGTCGGCGCGTTCCCGTGGTCGTACGCCGCCCGGCGCGCCGCGTCGGTGTCGACGTAGTTGTTGTAGGACATCTCCTTGCCGTGCAGCTGCTCCGCGGCGGCGAGCCCACCGGGCCAGAACCCGGAGCGGTAGAGCGCGGCCGGCTGGTGCGGATTCTCGCCGTACCGGAGCACGGCCGCCTTGTCCCAGGTCGCCCCGGCCCACGCCGGGAAGCCGGAGCCGGCCGAGGTGTCGGTGAGGACGTTGCCCATCCAGCTGGCCACCTGGACGTCGTACGTCGCGGTGTGCACGAACGCCTTGGCGGCGAGGCCCTCCCGCTCGGCCTGGGTGAAGCCACCGGCCCGCGCCGCCTCCAGGGCGCGCGGATAGTCGGCGCCGTCGGTGACGATCGCGACCGAGGCGTGGTTCTTCGCGGCGGCCCGCACCATCGAGGGCCCGCCGATGTCGATCTTCTCGATGCAGTCCTGGACCCCGGCTCCGGACGCGACCGTCGCCGCGAACGGGTACAGGTTGACCACGACGAGGTCGAACGGCGCCACCTCCAGCTCGTCGAGCTGCCGGACGTGCTCGGGAAGTCGCCGGTCGGCGAGGATGCCGGCGTGCACCCGCGGGTGCAGGGTCTTGACCCTGCCGTCGAGGCACTCGGGGAAGCCCGTCAGGTCCTCGACCTTCGTCACCGGGAGTCCGAGCGACTCGATGAGCGCAGCCGACCCGCCGGTGGAGACCAGCTCGACACCGGCGTCGTGCAGGCCGCGGACGAGGTCGTCGAGGCCGGTCTTGTCGAACACGGACACGAGTGCGCGCCGGATCGGGCGGCGCTCGTCGGCAGCTGGCGTTGCGGTCACGGGCGGGTCTCCTCATCGGGGTCGGATCTCTCGATGAGGGCACCCAGGCGGTCGATGCCGACTCGTCACTCCCCGGTGGTCACCCACCTGCGCCAGTCGTGTGCCCCGGACTCTACCGAAGCGGTGGGACCGTCCCTAACCGCCGAGGCGCACGCGGCGGCCCTCGACCGCGAAGCCCTCGCGGGCCATCCGGCCCACCGTCTCGACCAGCATCGCCCGCTCGGCGACCTTGATCCGCTCGTGCAGGGTGTCGACCGTGTCGTCGTCCTCGACCGGCACCGCCGTCTGGGCGACGATCGCCCCGGTGTCGACGCCGGCGTCGACCACGAACAGGGTCGCCCCGGTGATCTTCACGCCGTAGGCCAGTGCGTCCTGCGGGCCGTGCATCCCGGGGAACGACGGGGACAGCGCCGGATGGGTGTTGACCGTGCGACCGCCGAACCGCTCGAGGAACGCGGCACCCACCAGCTTCATGAAGCCGGCCAGCACCACCAGGTCGGGCCGGAAGGCGGCCACCTCCTCGGCCAGGGCGCGGTCCCAGTGCTCGCGGGAGGGATGGTCGGCGACCCGCGTCACGAAGGTCGGTACGCCGGCGCGCTGCGCCCGCGCGAGGCCCTCGATGCCGTCGCGGTCGGCGCCGACGCCGACGACCCGGGCGCCGTAGGAGGCGTCCGCCGCGGCGTCGAGCAGCGCCTGGAGGTTGGTGCCGGAGCCGGAGACGAGCACGACCAGGCGTGCGGGGGCGGCGGACACGGCCCGCAGTCTAGGGCCCGTCGGCAGCAGGTCAGCCGCGCGGGCGCGGCCGGAGGGCGCGCAGCCGGGACCTGACCCGCGCCTCCCCCTCGCGCTGCCACCAGCACACCGACAAGGCGCCGGTCACGCCGCCGATGCCGAACGAGGTGATCGCGTGGAGCAGCACGTCGACGGTGAACGGGCCGACCTCCGCCATCCGCCCCGGTCCGACGGCGCCGCCGGCCAGCGCGGTGAGGAGCCCGAGCACCACCCCCGCCGTGATGCCGCCCGCACAGCCCCGGATCGCTGCCTGGTCCCAGGCCAGCACCGGCCGGTCGCGCTGCACCCGGCCCGCCACCACGACCGCCACCAGCACGGGCAGCAGCATCAGCCAGCCCGCCCAGCCGGGCGTCGGTCCCTGGTCGGGAAGTGCCGCGAGCAGCGGGAACATCGGCAGCGGACCCAGCACGACGGCGCTGGTGGAGACGACCGTCCCGGTGCCCACGGCGAAGCCGGGGCCGAGCAGGTAGGAGCTGGAGAAGAGCGTCGCGTTGGGGAGCACCAGGGCGGTCAGGAGCAGCAGCAGGACGACGGCGCCGGCGTCGGCATGGAGCTGCGAGGCGACGTTGGCGGCGGTGGAGAAGTCGGCGACGAAGGCCGCCGCGAGGACGGCGACCGAGACCAGCGCCCAGGCGACCAGGATCCGGCGCGCGACGAGGGCGGTGTCGCGGACCCTCGCGGGGAGCCGGGGCAGCCAGACGGCGGCACGTCCGGACCCGCGGGCGATCGCCGGCCCGCCGACGCCGACGGCGACGAGCACCGACCACAGCACGACGCGGGCGGTGCTGGGCGAGGACGCGGCGGTCGCCGCCACCGAGCCGGCGACCACGCCGACGACGGCGTACCCGACGGCGAAGAACGCGGTGGCGGTGGCGACGGTCCAGTCCCGCTCGCCGTCGGCGATCCGGTCGGCGTCGGGCCCGTGCCCGGAGACCGACTCGCCGACGCGGTGGCCCAGCCGCCAGGCGACCCAGGCGCACACGAGGGTGAGCCCGAGCGGCATCGCGGTGATCCGGATCCCCTCGACGGCGACCGTGGATCCGTGCGCCGCCAGCCAGCCGTGCGCACCGACCCCCAGCGCGCCGCTCGGGCTGCCCACGGCACCGGCGTCGGTCAGGAACCAGCCCACCACGGCGACCGCGAGGCAGACCAGGAGCGGCCCGCCCGCGGCGACCGCTCCCCCGAGCGTCGCGGTCGGCACCAGCGGCCGCGCCGTCGCCAGGTCGCGGCGCAGGTCCGCGTCGGTCCGGCGGGCCGGGCGGGCGCGGGGGGGGGGCGGGGGGCGGGCGCCCCCCGCCCCGCGCCCCCCCGCCGGCAGGAGCGCACTCAGCCTAGAAA
>NZ_JBNBPO030000045.1:0-15883 GCF_051280635.3 Nocardioides proteolyticus
GTCGCCGCTCCCCGCGGCGCGCGCGGCGTCGAGGCCGGCCGTCGGCGCCTGCGCGGGGGCGCCCTGACCGGCCACGCCGGCGGCGACCGAGACGCCGGTCACGGCCAGGGCCACGGACGACAGCACCACCACGTTGCGGGCCGCCTTGCGGGGCGTCTCCTTGAGGTGGGCGTGCTTGGGGGTCCCTCGGTGCTTCGGTGCGGGCTTCGCGTGCTTCGACAAGAGAGCTCGTTCTCAAGACTCGACGGCTTGGTCCGATCGCCGCTGGGGGGTCGGGCCCCGACATCGTCGTCCGGGCCCGGCGACCACCGGACACCTTGCCTCAGGCGCCGGGCAGGTGCAAACCGAACCGCCCACTTTCCCCAGGTTGTGGGACAGCCGACGGCCTCGACGTCACACCCGCACCAGGGGTCACAGGAGGTGCCGCCGGCGTCGTACGGCCCGCCCCGGACACAGACCGCACGACACACGCGGCTGCGCGGTCAGACGACGGCGTTCTCGAGCATCTCGGTGACCAGCGCGGCGATCGGCGAGCGCTCCGAGCGGGTGAGCGTGACGTGGGCGAAGAGCGGGTGGCCCTTCAGCTTCTCCACGACCGCGACCACGCCGTCGTGGCGGCCGACCCGGAGGTTGTCGCGCTGGGCGACGTCGTGGGTCAGCACCACCTTGGAGTTCGCGCCGATCCGGGACAGCACCGTCAGCAGCACGTTGCGCTCCAGCGACTGCGCCTCGTCCACGATGACGTAGGAGTCGTGCAGCGAGCGGCCCCGGATGTGGGTCAGCGGGAGCACCTCGAGCATGCCTCGGTCGAGGATCTCGTCGATCACGTCGCGCGAGGTCAGCGCACCGAGGGTGTCGAAGACCGCCTGCGCCCAGGGCGACATCTTCTCCGACTCCGAGCCGGGCAGGTAGCCCAGCTCCTGCCCGCCGACGGCGTACAGCGGCCGGAAGACGACGACCTTCTTGTGCTGCTGTCGCTCCATCACCGCCTCGAGCCCGGCGCACAGTGCCAACGCCGACTTGCCCGTGCCCGCACGGCCGCCGAGCGACACGATCCCCACGTCGGGGTCGAGCAGCAGCTCCAGCGCCACCCGCTGCTCGGCGCTGCGGCCGTGGATGCCGAACGCCTCGCGGTCGCCCCGCACCAGGTGCACCTGCTTGTCCGGACCGACCCGGCCGAGCGCCGTGCCGCGCTCGGAGAGCAGGACCAGACCCGCGTGGCAGGGCAGGTCGCGGGCCTCCGCGAGGTCGAGACTGCCGTCGTCGTACAGCTCGTCGACGTCGGCGGCCGCCACCTCCAGCTCGGCCATGCCGGAGTACCCGGTGTCGGAGTCGCTGATCGCCTCACCGCGGTACTCCTCGGCGGCGAGGCCGACCGCGGACGCCTTGATCCGCATCGGCAGGTCCTTGGAGACCAGGGTGACGTCGTGGCCCTCGTTGGCCAGGTTGCGGGCGACCGCGAGGATCCGCGAGTCGTTGTCCCAGCCCTGGCCCTGGGGCCGGAAGCCGGACGGCAGGGCGGCCGCATCGGTGTGGTTGAGCTCGACCCGCACCGTGCCGCCCTCCTCCCCGACCGGCACGGCGGTGTCGAGGCGACCGTGGCTGACCCGGAGCTCGTCGAGCATCCGCAGCGCACTGCGTGCGAAGTAGCCGAGCTCGGGGTGGTGCCGCTTGCCCTCCAGCTCGGTGATCACCACCACCGGCAGGACCACCTCGTGCTCGGCGAACCGGCGCAGCGCACCGGGGTCGGCCAGCAGCACGCTGGTGTCGAGGACGAACGTGCGCCGCTGGCCGGGCGACCCGGAGGCGGGCGGCAGCGGTGCGAACTGTGCTCCATCGTGACGAGATCCCACGACTCACCTCACCGGACCGCGCGCGCACCCGGCGCCCGGCCCCTGTCCCTGGTAGCTGGACCGGGTGACGGCCGGCGAGCGGGTGCCCGTCGAGCCAGCCCGAGCGCCGGGGTGCCGGCGCCCCCTCCCCGGGCGGCCGCGGCAGGGTCGTCCCCACCCCGGCTCCGGGCGATGAAGTCGTGACCAGTCACGAACGGGCCTCCCGATGTGGCGGGCTTCCCCACCCGCCATTGCTGGGAAAGTACGCCCCGCGAACCACCGTTTCGGGCGACACGCCCGAACCTGTGGGTGAACTCCTCGTTGCGGCTCGGCCCGCGACCGGGCCGGTCAGCGCCGGCGGTAGGCCAGGTCGGTGATCGCGCGGCCCGCGGCGAGACCCTTGCGCTCGAACTTGGTCACCGGCCGCTCCGACCAGCGCTCCACGACGCCGCCCTCCAACAGCGGCTCGGCGTCGAGCACCTCGGCCATCTGCTCGGCGTAGTGCGCCCAGTCGGTCGCCAGCCGCCAGGTGCCGCCGGGCACCAGCCGCGAGGCGAGGAGGCGGGCGTTGTCGGCGTTCACCAGCCGGCGCTTGTGGTGGCGGGTCTTGTGCCAGGGGTCGGGGAAGAACGTCCAGAGCTCGCTGACGCTCGCCTCGGCGAACCGGTGCGCCAGCGTCCACACCGCGTCGACGCTGCAGAAGCGGACGTTGGTCGCGCCCGCCTCGGCGACGCGGCCGAGGCTCTCGGCGACTCCCGGTCGCCAGACCTCCAGCGCCAGCACGTCGTACGACGGCCGCCGGGCGGCCAGCGCCGCTGTCGCCTCCCCGACGCCGCCGCCGATCTCGACGATCATCGGCGCCTCCCTGCCGAACCAGTCCGCCCAGGTGAACGCCGGGTCGTCCACCGCCTCGTCGGGGATCACCCAGGCGGCGGCGTGGGCGTCCCAGGCGGCCTGCTGGCGGGGCGTGAACCGGCTGCCGCGACGGGAGTAGCTGAGCACCTCGCGCACCCGCCGACCGTCCTCGGTCAGCCTGTGGTGGGGCCGTGCGGGTGGGACGCCGTCGCTCATGCGGACCCGGCGGCCGCCACCGCGACCACCACGAGGAGGGCGAGCAGCGAGAGCCCGAGCAGGGCGGACCCGACGATGCCGAGGATCCAGCCGATCGTGACCATCTGGTGGCCGCCGACCTGGCCGTCGGACGCGGCGATCTCGCGGCGCACCCGACCGCCCATCACCCAGGCGAACGGGGCGACGAGCTGGCAGACGGCGAAGCTGAGGATGCCGAGGATCAGCACCGTGGTCGCCTTGGGGTGGTCCGGCGGCGGACCGATCACCTGCCCCCGCGCGCCGTACGGCCGGTAGGGCTGCGGGTCGTACGGGTTGGATCCGGGGGGCTGCTCGCTCACGGCTCGATCCTCCCATGCCGCCGACGCCGCAGAAGCGAGGAGCCCCCACGCCCGAAGGCGTGGGGGCTCCCGTGTCGAGGCTCAGGCGCTGGCGGCCCGGCCTCGGGGGATCACTTGGTGATCTTGGTGACCCGGCCGGCGCCGACGGTGCGGCCACCCTCGCGGATCGCGAACTTCAGGCCCTCCTCCATCGCGATCGGCTGGATCAGCTCGACCGCCATGTCGGTGTTGTCGCCCGGCATGACCATCTCGGTGCCCTCGGGGAGGGTCACGACGCCGGTCACGTCGGTGGTCCGGAAGTAGAACTGCGGACGGTAGTTGTTGAAGAACGGCGTGTGACGGCCACCCTCCTCCTTCGAGAGGATGTAGACCGAGGCCTCGAAGTTGGTGTGCGGGGTGGTGGTGCCGGGCTTCACGACGACCATGCCGCGCTCGACGTCCTCGCGCTTGGTGCCGCGGAGGAGCAGACCGACGTTCTCACCGGCCTGGCCCTCGTCGAGGAGCTTGCGGAACATCTCGACGCCGGTCACGACGGTCTTCTGCGAGCCCTCGCGGATGCCGATGATCTCGACCTCCTCGTTGACCTTGACGATGCCGCGCTCGATGCGACCGGTGATGACGGTGCCACGACCGGTGATCGTGAAGACGTCCTCGACGGGCATGAGGAACGGCTTGTCGACCTCGCGCTCCGGCTGCGGGATGTACTCGTCCACGGCGTTCATGAGCTCGAGGACGGACTCGCCCCACTTCTCGTCGCCCTGCAGCGCCGGGAAGGCCGCCACGCGGACGACCGGGACGTCGTCACCCGGGAACTCGTACTCGGAGAGGAGCTCGCGCACCTCCATCTCGACGAGCTCGATGAGCTCCTCGTCGTCGACCATGTCGCACTTGTTGAGCGCGACCACCAGCGCCGGCACGCCGACCTGGCGGGCGAGCAGCACGTGCTCGCGGGTCTGCGGCATCGGGCCGTCGGTCGCGGCGACCACCAGGATCGCGCCGTCCATCTGCGCGGCACCGGTGATCATGTTCTTGATGTAGTCCGCGTGACCGGGGCAGTCGACGTGCGCGTAGTGGCGCTTCTCGGTCTGGTACTCGATGTGAGCGATCGAGATCGTGATGCCGCGCTGGCGCTCCTCGGGAGCCTTGTCGATCGTGTCGAACGGCGACGCCTCGTTGAGGTCCGGGTACTTGTCGTGCAGCACCTTCGAGATCGCTGCGGTCAGCGTCGTCTTGCCGTGGTCGATGTGACCGATCGTGCCGATGTTCACGTGCGGCTTGGTCCGCTCGAACTTCGCCTTAGCCACTGGGGGCTCCTCCTGGTGTGGTTGTTACTGACTCGTATTGGAAAGGTGGTGCGCCGAGGGTCTGCGTCGAGTCCCGGATGTCCCGGGGGCCCACGGGGGCGGAGCCCCCGTGCGTACTACTCGCCGCGAGCCTTCTTGATGATCTCGTCGGCGATGTTCGTGGGAACCTCGGCGTACGAGTCGAACTCCATCGCGTACGACGCCTGGCCCGAGGTCTTGGACCTCAGGTCGCCAACGTACCCGAACATCTCGGACAGCGGCACAAGGGCGCTGACGACGATGTCGCCGTGCCGCTCCTCCTGCGCGCGGATCTGGCCGCGACGGCTGTTGATGTCGCCGATGACCGTGCCGAGGAAGCTCTCCGGCGTGGTCACCTCCACGGCGAACATCGGCTCGAGCAGGACCGGGCGTGCCTGGCGCGCGGCCTCCTTGAAGGCCTGCAGACCGGCGATCTTGAACGCGAGCTCCGAGGAGTCGACGTCGTGGTAGGCGCCGTCCTCGAGGGTGTACTTGACGTCGACCATCGGGTAGCCGGCGAGCACGCCGAACTCCATGGCCTCCTGGCCGCCCTGGTCGACCGACGGGATGTACTCCCGCGGCACACGGCCGCCGGTCACGTTGTTGACGAACTCGTACCCCGCACCGAGACCGGTCTCGGGGTCCTTGTTCGGCTCCAGCGAGACGACGACCTTCGCGAACTGGCCCGAGCCACCCGTCTGCTTCTTGTGGGTGTAGGAGTGGTTGTTGACCGACCCGCGGATGGTCTCGCGGTAGGCGACCTGCGGCTTGCCGACGGTGGCCTCGACCTTGAACTCGCGCTTCATCCGGTCGACGAGGATCTCCAGGTGGAGCTCGCCCATGCCCGCGATGATGGTCTGGCCGGTCTCCTCGTCGGTCTTGACGACGAAGGTCGGGTCCTCCTCGGAGAGGCGCTGGATCGCCGTACCGAGCTTCTCCTGGTCGCCCTTGGTCTTCGGCTCGATGGCGACCTCGATCACCGGCGCCGGGAAGGTCATCGACTCCAGCACGACCTGGTTGCTCGGGTCGGACAGGGTGTGCCCGGTGCGGGTGTCCTTGAGGCCCATCACGGCCACGATCTGGCCGGCGCCGACCGACGCGATCTCCTCACGCTTGTTGGCGTGCATCTGGTAGACCTTGCCGATCCGCTCCTTCTTGCCGTTCACCGAGTTGACCACGGTGGAGCCGGCCTCGAGCTTGCCGGAGTAGACCCGGACGTAGATCAGCTTGCCGAGGTGCGGGTCGGAGGCGATCTTGTAGGCGAGGCCGGAGAACGGCTCGCTGTCGGACGGCTTCCGGCTGATCTTCTTCTCCTCGTCGCGCGGGTCGTGGCCGACGATGGCCTCGATGTCCAGCGGCGAGGGGAGGTAGTCGACGACCGCGTCGAGCAGCGGCTGCACGCCCTTGTTCTTGAACGCCGTCCCGCACAGCACCGGGTTGACCTTGTCGGCCAGGGTCGCGCGACGGATGGCGGCCTTGAGGGTGTCGACGTCGAACACGTCGCCGTCCTCGAGGTAGGTCTCCATGATGTCGTCGTCGGCCTCGGCGAGGGTCTCGACGAGCTTCTCGCGGTACTCGGCGGCCTTCTCGGCCATCTCGGCCGGGATCTCCTCGACCTCGTAGTCCTCGCCCATCTTGGTCTCGCCGCGCCAGGTGAGGGCGCGCATGCCGACCAGGTCGACCACGCCGAGGAAGTCGGACTCGGCGCCGATCGGGAGCTGGAGGACCAGCGGGGTGGAGTTGAGGCGCTCGACCATCATGTCGACGCAGCGGAAGAAGTCGGCGCCGGTGCGGTCGAGCTTGTTGACGAAGCACATCCGGGGCACGGAGTACTTGTTGGCCTGGCGCCACACCGTCATCGTCTGCGGCTCGACGCCGGCGACACCGTCGAACACCGCGACGGCGCCGTCGAGGACGCGCAGCGAGCGCTCGACCTCGGCCGTGAAGTCCACGTGGCCGGGGGTGTCGATGATGTTGATCTGGTGCTTCTTCCACCAGCAGGTCGTCGCGGCCGACGTGATGGTGATGCCGCGCTCCTGCTCCTGCTCCATCCAGTCCATCGTGGCCGCGCCCTCGTGGACCTCACCGATCTTGTAGGTGATACCGGTGTAGAAGAGGATGCGCTCGGTGGTGGTGGTCTTGCCGGCGTCGATGTGCGCCATGATGCCGATGTTGCGGACGACGTTCAGGTCCGTCGTGATGTCGACTGCCACGTGAGTCAGCGTTCCTTAGGTAGTGAAGTCAGTGAGGGTCGTGCCACGTGCGGCACGGTGGGGTGCGTCGTCGTACACCGGCGGTGACCACGACGCACCCGACACGTCACCAGCGGTAGTGGGCGAAGGCCTTGTTGGACTCGGCCATCTTGTGGGTGTCCTCGCGCTTCTTCACCGCGGCGCCGAGGCCGTTGGCTGCGTCGAGGATCTCGTTCTGCAGGCGCTCGGCCATGGTCTTCTCGCGGCGGTCGGCGGCGTAGCCGACGAGCCAGCGCAGGGCGAGCGTGGTGCCGCGACCGCCCTTGACCTCGATCGGGACCTGGTAGGTCGCGCCACCGACGCGGCGGGACTTGACCTCGATCGCCGGGCGCACGTTGTCGAGCGCACGCTTGAGGGTGATCACCGGGTCGGTGCCGGTCTTCTCGCGGGTGCCCTCCAGCGCGCTGTAGACGATCCGCTGTGCGACCTGCTTCTTGCCGTCCTTGAGCACCTTCGAGACCAGCTGGCTGACCAGCTGCGAGCCGTAGACCGGGTCGACGTCGATGGGGCGCTTCGGAGCGGGGCCCTTGCGCGGCATGTCAGCTCTTCTCCTTCTTGGCGCCGTAGCGGCTGCGAGCCTGCTTGCGGTTCTTCACGGCCTGAGTGTCCAGGGCGCCGCGGATGACCTTGTAGCGGACACCGGGGAGGTCCTTCACCCGGCCGCCGCGGACGAGCACGATCGAGTGCTCCTGGAGGTTGTGACCCTCACCCGGGATGTAGGCGGTGACCTCGACGCCGCTGGAGAGGCGCACGCGGGCGACCTTGCGCAGGGCGGAGTTCGGCTTCTTCGGGGTGGTCGTGTAGACGCGGGTGCACACACCGCGACGCTGGGGAGATCCCTTCAGGGCAGGCGTCTTGTTCTTCGACACCTTGTCCTGGCGGCCCTTGCGGACCAACTGCTGAATAGTGGGCACCTGGGTGGTTCCCTTTCGGTCTGCTCATCACGGCCCGGCGCCTTGCCGGGCTCGGGGTGTTGCGGTGAAACTGACGTGCCGTGGTGTGCTGCCCGGGCCGCGGGACCGGCCCGAGGGGCGGCTGCGTCTGAGGGCATGCGCAACGTGCCGGGCGGACCCAGACACGAGGATCGAGATTACCGGCCGCCCATACCACGGTCAAAATCGCAACCGTGCGCTCAGGTGAGCCAGCGGGTGATCGGGTCGATGGCGAAGTAGACGACGAAGAGCCCGGCCACGACCCACAGCAGCGGGTGCACCTGCGCGGCCTTGCCGCGCACCAGCTTCAGGAAGGCGTAGCTGACGAAGCCCGCCCCGATGCCGACCGTGATCGAGTAGGTGAACGGCATCAGCACGATCGTGAGGAAGGCCGGGATGGCGATCTCCACGTCGCTCCAGGTGATCCCGGTGATCTGCTGCATCATCAGGAAGCCGACCAGCACCAGGGCCGGCACCGCGGCCTCCGACGGGATCATCGCCACCAGCGGGGCGAGGAAGATCGTCACCAGGAAGAGCAGGCCGGTGACGACCGAGGCCAGGCCGGTCCGGGCTCCCTCACCCACCCCCGACGCCGACTCGATGTAGGAGGTGTTGGACGAGACGCCGGCGGCGCCACCGGCGGCGGCGGCGATCGAGTCGACCACCAGGATCCGCTCGGTGTGGGGCGGCATCCCCCGCTCGTCCAGCAGGCCGGCCTCAGCACCGATGGCCGTCATCGTGCCCATGGTGTCGAAGAAGTCGGCCAGGAGCAGCGAGAAGATCAGGAGCAGGACGGTGACCACGCCGGCGCTCTCCCAGGAGCCCAGCAGGTTGAACTCGCCCAGCGTGCCGAAGTCGGGCGCGCGGAAGAGGTCGTCCGGCCACGCCGGGACCGTCAGCGCCCAGCCGCTCGCGTTGGTGTCCTTGCCACCGACGTCCGCGACCGCCTCGATGACCACGGCGACGACGGTCATCACCAGGATCGAGACCAGGATCGCGCCCGGGACCCGGCGCGCCCAGAGCGCGAGCATGAGCAGCAGGCCGACCACGAACACCAGGACCGGCCATCCGCTCAGGTTGCCGTCGCCGCCCAGCTGCACCGGCACGCTGGTGCCGGCGATGTCCGGGACCCGGGTCACGACGCCGGCGTCGACGAAGCCGATCAGGGCGATGAACAGGCCGATCCCGACCGAGATCGCGACCTTCAGCTGGGTCGGGACCGCGTGGAAGACCGCGGAGCGGAACCCGGTCAGCACGAGGACCAGGATGACCAGCCCCTCGATCACCACGAGCCCCATGGCGTCGGCCCAGGTCATCTGGCTCGCGATGGCGAACGCGACGAACGCGTTGAGGCCCAGCCCGGTGGCCAGCGCCAGCGGATAGTTGGCGACGACGCCCATCAGGATGGTCAGCACCCCGGCGACGAGCGACGTGCCGGCAGCGATCGCCGCCAGGCCGCCGCCCGGCACCGAGCCGCCCGCGAGGAACTGGCCCTCCGCGTCCGCGGCGTAGCCGAGGATCAGCGGGTTGAGCACCACGATGTAGGCCATCGTGAAGAAGGTGACGACGCCGCCGCGCACCTCGCGGCCCACGGTCGAACCTCGTTCGCTGATCCGGAAGTAGCGGTCGATCCCCGAGGCCGAGGAGGTCTGCACAGAGCTCACGACGGAAGCATGGCAGGCTGCCCGGTCGCCCTGGCATCCCGGGTGTCTCGCGTCGCGAGACCGAGCAGTACGGCGAGCGCGACGCCCGCGAGCACCAGGCCCCCGCCGACGACCAGCGTCCAGCGCGCACCGAGCTGCTCGCCGATCCAGCCGATGAACGGCGCACCGAGCGGGGTCCCGCCCATCACGATCGTCATGTAGATGGCCATCACCCGGCCCCGCATGGCCGGGTCGGACTCCGTCTGCAGGAGGGCGTTGGCCGAGTTGAGGATGGTGATCACCGAGAACCCGAGCAGCGGGCACAGCAGCACGAACGTCAGGTAGCCCGGCGCCAGCCCGGCCGCGATCTCGACCACGCCGAACGCGACCGCGGCCCCGAGCACCAGCCGCAGCCGCACGCGGGAGCGGCCTGCGGCCACCAGCGCCCCGGTGAGCGAGCCGATCGCGAGCACCGACCCGAGCACGCCGTACTCCTCGGCGCCCTTGCCGAAGACCTCGGTGGCCATCAGCGCCGAGGTGATCTGGAAGTTCATGCCGAAGGTGCCGACGAAGAAGACCAGGACCAGGATCGTCAGCATCTTCGGCTGGCTGCGGACGTAGGCCAGCCCGGCACGCAGCATGCCCGGCGTGCGGGCGACCGGCTTGGGCGAGTGGAGCGCGCGCTGGTCCATGCGGTGGAGCTGGAGGATCACGGCCAGGTAGGAGACCGCGTTGACCAGGATCACCCAGCCGGTCGCCTCCATGCCGCCCCCGCCGAGCCCGATCAGCACGCCGGCGAGGCCCGGCCCGATCAGGCGGGCGGAGTTGAACGCCGCCGAGTTGAGGCTGACGGCGTTGGCCACGTCGTCGGTGCCGACGAGCTCGGAGACGAAGGCCTGCCTGGCGGGGCCGTCGAAGGCCGCGCCGATGCCGAAGACGAAGGCGAGCAGGTAGACGTGCCAGGTCTGCGCCGACCCGGTCGCGGCGATCACGCCGAGGACGAGCGCGGCCAGCGCCATCACCGTCTGGGTGACCATCAGCATCCGGCGCTTGGAGAACCGGTCGGCGACCACGCCGGCGTACGGCGAGAGGAGCAGGACCGGGAGGAACTGGAGACCGGTGGTGATGCCGAGCGCCGCGCCGCCGTTGCCGGGGATGGTCAGCACCAGCCAGTCCTGGGCGACGCGCTGCATCCAGGTGCCGATGTTGGAGACGAGGCTGCCGGCGAGGTAGAGGCGGTAGTTGGGGTGGGCGAGGGACCGGAAGCGGGGACTCGTGGGGGCTCCTTCCGTCAGGCGGGCGAGGTGTCGTGGACTTAACTCCTTGTCGGCGTCAACTATTCCGACGGGGCCTTAGGATCGGCACGTGGAGCTCCGCGACGAACAGCCGACGCAGCATGAGATCGGCAACCGGACCTACCTGATCGCTCCGGTCGAGCCGCTCGACGTCGACGGCGTCCGCACCGTCCAGGTGGGCACCGGCCTGTTCCTGCTGGCCTTCCTCGCGCTGCTGCCGTTCTACGGCCGGCTCCAGGAGGACGGGCGGACGTGGCTGCTCTGGATGTGCCTCACCGGCGTGGGACTGGGTCTGCTGGGCGTGGAGTACTGCCGGCGCCGGCGCCGGTTCCGCGTCGAGCGCGAGCTGGAGGCCGGGGCCGAGCCGGACGGCGATGCCTGAGCTGCCGCCGACCCGCTGGGCGCTGGCCGGCGCCAGGACCGCCGGCTACGGCGAGCGGTTCGCCGAGCTGCTCGAGCAGGGCGAGGACGTCGTCGGCGAGGCGCGCCTGGCCGACGCGATGGTGCCGCGCGGCGCCCGGATCCTCGACGCCGGCTCGGGCATGGGCCGGATCGGCGCGCACCTGCAGGCCTGTGGCCACCGGGTGGTCGCGGCCGAGCCCGATCCGCGCCTGGTGGAGCAGAGCCGGCGGACGTTCCCGGAGCTGCCGGTCCTCCCCCACGAGATCCTGGCCCTGACCCCCGACGTGCTGGCCGAGGCCGGCGTCGAGCCCGGGTTCGACCTCGTGGTCTGTGTCGGCAACGTGCTGGCGTACGTCGCCGAGGGGACCGAGGTCGCCGTACTGCGCCGGATGCGGGAGCTGCTGGCCCCCGGCGGACGGGTGCTGGTCGGCTTCCACCTCCGCGGCGGTCCGTCCTCGGCCCGCAGCTACCCGCCCGACGAGTTCGTCGCCGACGCCGCGGCCGCCGGCCTGCGCGTCGACCACCGCTTCGGCGGCTACGACCTCCGCCCGGTCGACGACGAGTACGCCGTGTGGATCCTCTCGTCCGCCTGAGACCGGTCGGATCCCGCTCCCTGGCCCGTCGGGTTCCAGGCCGTGGCCCGTCGAGTCCCGCGGCCTCGGAGTCGGAGCGGGTGGGTCAGAGGGGGTCGAGGTCGTCGAGGGACATGGTGTCGACGACGGGCGGGGCGGGGGGCACCGGCTGCTGGCGCTTGCTGAGCCGCACCTCGGAGTGGGCGCCGCAGCCGTGGTCGTAGGAGACGACCCGGCCGTCGTCGTTGGCGTCGCCGTTGGCGCAGACGCCGAAGAGCGTGGAGAGCGGTCCGTTGAGCCGGACCAGGAAGCCGCAGGACCAGCACTGGTCGGGCGCGGACTTGGCGACCGGGGCGTCCGGGCCGTGGCCGCCGTCGTACCACCGCTCGGCCGCGAGGTCGCGGCCCTCCGGGGAGAGGGTGCGCACGCGGCCGAGACCGAGGTCCTTGGCCACCGCACGGACCTGTGCCTTCTCGTCCTGGTCGAGCGGGTCGTCGCCGAAGGAGTACGTCGGCACCAGCCGGGGGTCGTCGTCGGCGACCGGGAGCAGGTCGCCGGGCGAGAGGTCCCCCGGGCGGATGCGCTCGCGGTAGGGCACCCAGGCCGGCGCCACGATCGCGTCCGGACCCGGCAGCAGCACGACCTCGACGACGGTGACCTTCCGCTGCCGCGAGGCGCGGGTCAGGGTGACCGCCCACTGCCAGCCGCGATAGCCCTTGCGGGTGCAGGCGAAGAGGTGGGTGACGACGCGCAGCCCGTCGACCTGGTGGCCGAGGTGGTCGCCGACGTCGGCGGCGTCGACCTCCTCGAGCAGCGCGGCACGCGCCTCGTCGACCGCGGCGGCGGTGACGGCGTCGGTCAGCTTGCGCTCCAGCGTGGACACGACGCACAGCATCCCTCATCGCGCCGTCCCCCGTCACGCCGGGGGCGCCCGCCGGGGGCGTGCCGGGGAGGCGTGGCGTCGGGGCCAGCAGGCAAGATAGGGCCGTGAGCACGCACGGTTCGGAACCCCGCCCCCCGTCGGGCGCCCCGGGCCCGGACCGACCGCACTACCCGCCGCCCCCGCCGGCGCCCCCGCCGGCGCCACCGCCTCCGGCGGCCGACGGTGGCGACGACGGCGCCCCCCAGGCCACCGAGGCCGCAGGCTCGACGACCGCGGCCGGCGGCAGCTCGACACGCGCGGTCGGCGCCAGCATCGGCACCGGCGTCAAGGCGACGGCCCGGGGGCTGCGGGGCGTGGCGCAGGTGACCGGACGGGCCGGCCGGGCGACGGTCCGTCAGACGCGCCGCGCTGCCGGCGCGCAGGGCGCCGACCGCTCCGGGCTCAACCGGCTCATCGAGCTGCACGCCTGCAACGCCGCCGGCGACGCGGCCGTCGCGATCGCCCTCGCCGGCACCATCTTCTTCGCCGGCGCCACCAGCGACGCCCGGGGCCAGGTCGCCCTGTTCCTCGGCCTGACGATGCTGCCGTTCGCGATCGTGGCGCCCCTGATCGGGCCGTTCCTCGACCGGTTCAGCCACGGCCGCCGCTGGGCCATCGGCGCCACCTTCGCCATCCGCGGCTTCCTGTGCTGGGTGCTGGCCGACGCGATCGCCGACGAGTCGATCTGGTTCTACCCCGCCGCCCTCGGGGTCCTCGTCTCCTCCAAGGCGTACGGCGTCACCCGGGCGGCCGCCGTGCCGCGGCTGGCCCCCGCCGAGATCACCCTGGTCAAGGCGAACGGCCGGGTGTCGCTCGCCGGCACCGTCGGCGCGGCCGTGTCGGCGCCGCTGGCCGGCGCGGCGGCGTACTTCGGCGCCGAGTGGGCGCTGCGCTACGCGTTCCTGGTGTTCGTGCTCGGCACGATCGCCGCCATCCTGCTGCCCGCGAAGGTCGACTCCACCGAGGGCGAGCAGGAGGTCGGCGACGTCACCACGAGCACCCGCCGGCGCGGCACCGGGGTGCCGCCGAAGGTGGCGTTCGCCCTGCGCGCCAACTGCGGGCCGCGCTGGCTCTCGGGCTTCCTGACCATGTACATGGCGTTCCTCCTCCGCGCCGAGCCGATCGAGGGGTGGGAGGACCGGACCACCCTGCTGATCGGTCTCGTGATCGGCGGCGCCGGCCTCGGCAACACCCTCGGCATCGTGCTCGCCTCGCTGGCGAAGAAGATCAACCCCGCCATCACCGTGGTCGTGGCGCTGGTGGCCGACATCGCGATCGTGGTGCTCGCGGCCGTCTTCTACAGCGTGCTGGTGCTGGTCGCGCTCGGCCTGACCGCCGGCCTGATGCAGTACCTCGCCAAGGTCTCGCTCGACTCCACGATCCAGGAGGGCGTGCCCGCGCGCTCCCACGCGAGCGCCTTCGCCCGCGGCGACACCACGCTGCAGCTGGCGTGGGTGGTCGGCGGCTTCGTCGGCATCGCGATGCCGTGGATCCCCCAGCTGGGCCTCGGCGTCGCCGCGGTGGTGCTCGCCGCCTGGGCAGTGTTCGTGCTCGGCACGCGACGGCCGGGCCGGCCGGCGACGGCCGAGGCGCCCGTCGCCGTCGCGGGCGCCTGAGGGACCGGCCGCGCGCCGGTCCGGGCCGTCAGAGCTCCAGCTCGTCGGCGAGGGCGCGCAGCAGCTTCGCCACCGGCTGGGCCGTACGACGCTCCGGGTGCCGACCGTGGCGGTAGGCCTCGCCCACGCCGTCGAGCAGCCGGATCAGGTCCTCGACGATCGGGACCATCTCCTCGGGCTTCTTGCGCCGCGCCTGCTGCTTGGCCTTCGCCACCGACGGCGGTGCGTCGAGCACCCGCACCTGCAGCGCCTGGTCGCCGCGGCGGCCCTGGGCGATCCCGAACTCCACCCGGGTGCCGGGCTTGAGCGTGGCGACGCCCTCGGGCAGCGCGTCGGCGCGCACGTAGACGTCCGGCCCGTCGGGCTGGGACAGGAAGCCGAAGCCCTTCTCCGCGTCGTACCACTTCACCTTGCCAGTCGGCACGGGCTCGACCTTCCTCGCTGGTCCGCAGGACTCGCGCCCCGGCGGGCACGACGGCACATCGTAGGACATCGGCGGCGACCGGATCGACGCACTTCCCGCGGACCCGGACGCGGCGATGCCCCGCGTCGTACGCTCGCCGGCATGCCGCCAGCCAGCGCTCCGCCGCCCGCCCCGTCGGGCGACGCGCCGTGAGCGAGCCGCCCGCGCCCACGGCGCCGGTCCCGCCCACCCTGCCGCCGCCGCCGCTGCCCGTCCGCACCGAACGGCTGCTGCTGCGCACCGTGCTGCCCACCGACCGCGACGACATCGGTCGCTACTGCAGCGACCCGGCGGTCACCCGCTACCTGCCCTTCCCCGCCCTCGACGCCGACGGGCTCGCCGCCCGCCTCGAGCGCCTCGTCGCCGGCACCGCGCCGTCGCTGCCCGACGAGCTGCTCGCCCTGGCCGTCGAGGAGGACGGCGTGGTCGTCGGCGACCTGATGCTGCGGTTCACCGCGCGCCACGGTGCCGGCGACCCGCCGTCGATCGCCGAGCTGGGCTGGGTCTTCTCCCCCGAGCACGGCGGCCGGGGCCTGGCCACCGAGGCCGCGCGGGCGCTGGTCGACCTGGCCTTCGGCCACTACCCGCTGCACCGGCTGATGGCGCGGCTGGACCCCCGCAACGTGGCGTCCGCGCGGCTCTGCGAGCGGCTCGGGATGCGCCACGAGGCCCTCACCCGCGAGGACTTCGCCGACCGGGACGGGACGTGGAGCGACACGGCCGTCTACGGCCTGCTGCGCCGGGAGTGGACGCCCGCCCGCTGAGGCGGCTCGACCTCGGGCTCTCAGGCGTCGCGCAGCACGCGCATGCTGCGGTCGCCGAACTGCACCAGGTCGCCCTCGACGAGCGTCGTCGGGCGGCCGGGCGTCAGCGGGCGGGCGTGCCCGCGGCGGACGACGAAGGACCCGTTGGTCGAGCCGCGGTCCATCACGACCAGCGCGCCGTCGGGGGCGACCTGGAACTGCGCGTGGGTCTTCGACAGCGACATGTCGCCGGACCGCAGGGGTACGACGTGCCGGACCGGCTCGCCTGAGCGCGGCTCGGGGCGGCGCCCGACGATCGCGAGACCCTCGACGACGAACTCCTCGCCGGTGTCGAAGGCGACGCGCCAGCGGGGGGCCGCCTGCGCCGGTTGCGCCACGGACGCGGCGTGCGTCGACCCGGGGGCGGGCGGGGGCGTCGCGGCGCGCACCCGGGTGGGCGCGGCCGCCGCTCGGGTCCCG
>NZ_JBNBPO030000046.1:0-14926 GCF_051280635.3 Nocardioides proteolyticus
CGGTGGCCGTGGTCGCCGCGACCGCGCTCGTCGCGGCCGAGGGCACGGCGCCGGACGCGGCGGGCGGCTCGACCGGCGGCGAGCCCGGTGGCCCCGGCGGCACGGATGGCGCGGAGGGCAGCGAGGCGAGCCGCCCTCTCGGCGGGGTGACCTAGAACAGGTTCTAGCCCACGGCCTACAGTGACGCCGACGTCGCCGGCCGAAGGAGCAGCTCGTGGGCACGTATGCAGTCACCGGATCCGCCTCGGGCATGGGCGCCGCCGTCGTCGAGCGCCTCGTGGGCGCCGGTCACGCCGTGATCGGCGTGGACATCAAGGACGCCCACGTCGTCGCCGACCTGGCGACCCCCGCCGGCCGCCGGTCCGCGGCCGACACGGTGCTCGAGCAGTGCGACGGGCGGCTCGACGGCGTCGTACTCGCCGCGGGGGTGGGGCCGCAGCCGGGTCGCGAGCGCCCGCGCCTGATCACGCAGGTGAACTACCTCGGCGTCGTGGAGCTGCTCCAGGCCTGGCGCCCCGCCCTCGCGGCTGCGGATCGCGCCAAGGTCGTGGTCTTCGGCAGCAACTCGAGCACCGTCGTACCCCTCGTGCCGCGGCGTGCGGTCCGCGCCCTGCTCGACGGCGACCCCGACCGCGCCCTGCGGACGCTGCGCCTCTTCGGCCGGAACGCACCCTCCATCGCCTACGCCGCCAGCAAGGTCGCGGTCAGCCGGTGGGTACGACGCCAGGCCGTCACCCCGGACTGGGCCGGCGCCGGCATCCGCCTCAACGCCATCGCGCCCGGAGCCATCCTGACCCCCATGCTGGAGGGCCAGCTCGCGACGCCCTCCGAGGCGCGCGCCATCAAGGCGTTCCCGGTGCCGATCGGCGGCTACGGCGACCCCGGCCACCTCGCCGACTGGGTGGTCTTCATGCTGTCCGACTCCGCCGACTTCCTCTGCGGCAGCGTGGTCTTCGTCGACGGCGGGTCGGACGCCTGGTTCCGGGCCGACGACTGGCCCCGCCCCGTCCCCGCCCGCCGCCTCCGCAGCTACCTCGCCCGGATGAGGTCATTCCACCCCGACCACCCCTGACCCCCCACGAGGTGGCGCGTTTCGGCGCGCGAGGTGGCGCGTTTCGGCGCACGAAGTGGCGCGTTCCGGCGCACGAAGTGGGCCGCTTCGGCGCGCGAAGTGGCGCGTTCCGGCGCACGAGGTGGCGCGTTCCGGCGCACGAAGTGGCGCGTTCCGGCGCACGAGGTGGCGCGTTCCGGCGCACGAGGTGGCGCGTTCCGGTGCACGAGGTGGCGCGTTCGGTGCACGAGGTGGCGCGTTCCGGTGCACGAGGTGGCGCGTTCCGGCGCGAGGCGGCGGGCGCACGAAGTGGCGCGTTCGGGCGCACGAAGTGGGCCGTTTCGGCGCGCGAAGTGGCGGAGAGCGCCGCGACGTCGTACGCGCCGCTGACCACTGGGCTCACCGGTGCTCGTCGTACGCCTGGCTCGCTGGCCTCGAGCACCGGATCCACCTAGCTCACGCGCCGAAACCTCCCCCCTCGCGCGCCGAAACCTCCCCCCTCGCGCGCCGAAACCTCCCCCCTCGCGCGCCGAAACCTCCCACCTCGCGCGCCGAAACCTCCCACCTCGTGTGGCCGAGCACCGGACCAATGCAACGAGTTGCATAGGGCGGAAAGGTGGGGCATGCTGGGGGTGTGGCGTTGGAGCACGCGATCCTGGTCTCGCTGAGCGAGCGGGCGGCGTCGGGGTCGGACCTGACGCGGCGGTTCGACGCCTCCATCGGGTTCTTCTGGACCGCCACGCACCAGCAGATCTACCGGGTGCTGGGGCGGATGGAGACGAGCGGGTGGGTGGTGGCGGAGGTGGTCCCGCAGCCGGACCGCCCCGCCAAGAAGGTGTACGGCGTCACCGCGGCCGGTCGCGCCGAGCTGCGCCGGTGGATCGCCGAGCCGACCCCGCTCGACGCGGTGCGCAGCGACCTCGTGGTCAAGATGCGCGGCGCGTCGGCCGGCGACCGGGCCACCCTCCTCGACGACGTACGACGCCTGCTGGACGAGCACGCGAAGCGCCGCTCCCTGTTCGAGTTCCTCGCGACCCGCGACTTCCCCGACCCGGAGGCCCTCACCGGGGCCGACCTCGACATGTACCTCGTCCTGCGGGGCGGCCTGCTGTTCGAGGAGTACTGGGTGCGCTGGCTCACCGAGTACCTCGACGCGCACACGAAGGAGACCCGATGACCGAGACCGCCCCCTACCCACTGCTCACCTCGCCGGCCACGGTCGGCGGCCTGGAGCTGCAGTCGCGCGCGGTCATGGGCTCGATGCACACCGGCCTGGAGGACCGGCCCTGGCACGTCGACGAGCTCGCGGCCTACTTCGCCGAACGCGCACGCGGCGGGGTGGGGCTGATCGTCACCGGCGGCTACTCCCCCAACGTCCGCGGCTGGCTGCTCCCGTTCGGCTCGCAGATGACCACGCGGCTCAACGCGCACCGGCACCAGCGGGTCACCGACGCGGTCCACGCCGAGGGCGGCCGGATCGCGCTGCAGCTGCTGCACGCCGGCCGCTACGGCTACACCCCGTTCAGCGTCTCGGCGAGCGCGACGAAGTCGCCGATCACGCCGTTCAAGGCCGCGGCGCTCTCGACCGGGGCCGTCGAGCGGACCATCGACGACTTCGTCGCCAGCGCCCGGCTCGCGCAGCGCGCGGGCTACGACGGCGTGGAGATCATGGGCTCCGAGGGCTACCTGATCAACCAGTTCCTGGCCGCCCGCACCAACCACCGCACCGACCGGTGGGGCGGTACGGCGGAGCGGCGGATGCGCTTCCCGGTGGAGATCGTGCGCCGGATCCGTCACGAGCTGCCCGACCTCTTCGTGATGTACCGCATGTCGCTGCTCGACCTGGTGCCGGACGGACAGACCTGGCAGGAGACCGTCGAGCTGGCCCACCGCATCGAGGAGGCCGGCGCGAGCGTCATCAACACCGGCATCGGCTGGCACGAGGCCCGCGTCCCCACCATCGTGACGAGCGTGCCGCGGGCCGCCTGGGTCGACGCCACCCTCCGCCTCCGCGACGTCGTCGGGATCCCGCTCTGCGCCAGCAACCGGATCAACACCCCGGAGGTCGCCGAGTCGGTCCTGGCGCAGGGCATCGACCTGGTCTCGATGGCCCGGCCCTTCCTCGCCGACCCCGACCTCGTCGCCAAGGCCCGCGACGGCCGGGCCGACGAGATCAACACCTGCATCGCCTGCAACCAGGCCTGCCTCGACCACACCTTCCAGGCCAAGCGCGCCTCCTGCCTGGTCAACCCGCGTGCCTGCCACGAGACCACGCTGGTCGTCGGGCCGACCCGCACGGCCAAGCGGGTCGCGGTCGTCGGCGGCGGCCCGGCCGGGCTCTCGGCCGCCGTCACCGCGGCCGAGCGTGGCCACAGCGTCACCCTCTTCGAGGCGTCGGACCAGATCGGCGGCCAGTTCCGGCTCGCGATGCAGATCCCCGGCAAGGAGGAGTTCGCCGAGACGCTGCGCTACTACCGCCGCCGGATGGAGGTGCTCGGCGTCAACGTCAAGCTCTCCGCCCGCGCCACGGCCGAGACCCTCGACGGGTTCGACGCGGTCGTGGTGGCGACCGGCGTCGAGCCACGCATCCCGTCCGTGCCCGGCATCCAGCATCCCCAGCACCCGAAGGTCGTCTCCTACCCCGACGCGATCACCGGTCGCGTCGACGTGGGGCAGCGGGTCGCGGTGATCGGCGCGGGCGGGATCGGCTTCGACGTCGCCGAGCTGCTGGCGCACGTGCCCGAGACGCTGGCGGAGTGGAAGGCGCACTGGGGCGTCACCGACCCCGACCTCGTCCCCGGCGGAGTCACCGACAAGGCGCCCCGCCCGGCCCGCCGCGAGGTGTGGCTGCTGCAGCGCAAGGAGGCACCGCAGGGCAGGGGCCTCGGCAAGACCAGCGGCTGGGTGCACCGCGCCGTGGTGAAGGACCTCGGCGTCCACCAGCTCAGCGGCGTCGGCTACGAGCGCGTCGACGACGACGGGCTGCACGTCACCGTCGACGGCGTCCCGCGGGTGCTCGACGTCGACCATGTCGTCGTCTGCGCCGGCCAGGAGTCCGTCCGCAGCCTGTACGACGACCTGGTGGCCGCCGGCTTCCCCGGCGCCGTACACCTCATCGGCGGGGCCGACGTGGCGGCCGAGCTGGACGCTAAGCGGGCGATCCGGCAGGGCACCGAGCTGGCGGCCGCGCTGTGAGCGCCTTCCGCGCCGCGGTCGAGGCCGGCGACGTCGCGGCCGCGGTGGCGACGCTCGCCGACGACGTGGTCTTCCGCAGCCCGGTCGCCCACCGGCCCTACGAGGGCAGGGCGATCACCGCCGCCATCCTCGCCAACGTCTTCGAGGTCTTCGCCGACTTCCGCTACGTGCGCGAGCTTCGCGACGACGCCGGCCACGCCCTGGTCTTCGAGGCGTCCGTGGACGGTCTCCAGCTCACCGGGTGCGACTTCATCGAGCTCGACGAGGACGGGCTGGTCGCGGAGCTGACGGTGATGGTCCGGCCGCTGCGCGCGGCCGAGGCCCTGGCCGCGGCGATGGGCGCCCGGTTCGACCGGATCGTCCGGATGGCCGCCGAGGGCTCGATCGACGTCTGAGCCGGACCGGGGCTCAGTCGACGGGCTCGAACTGACCCGTCCGGGTGACCCGCAGCAGCGGGCCGATCCCGGCGACGAGGAACAGGCCTCCCGCCAGCAGGTAGGTGCTGACCAGCCGGTCGTCCCCGACCAGGCGGTGCGCGACGAGCGAGAGGGAGAACGCCACCGCCGCGACGACCAGGTTGAGCAGCGCCCGGCGCTTGCCCTTGGCGAGGTCCTCCGGCGTGAGGTAGGGGCCGAACGGGTCGGGCTTGCTGCCGGTGCTGGTGCTGGTGCGCATGGGGACCTACTGATCGGGCGGAGGCGGTCGTCGTCAGGCGACGAGCGTAGGCGCCGACCCGGGTCGCCGTCCGGCGTTTGCGGACCACGGCGTCACCGGCGCCGGAGGAAGTACGCGCCCAGCGCCCCGGCCAGCGTCGCGAAGACGGCCACCGAGAAGACGACCAGTCCCACCTCGACCAGCCGCTCCCAGCCCTCGGCCGACGCCAGCGGCTCCCCCGCCACCGCGGCCAACGTGGTGGCGTGGAGCGCGTCGCCGTACCTCTCATAGCTGCCGAGCTGGTGGAGCAGCTGGCTGCTGCTCAGGATCACGATGCCGGTCAGCACGGCGAGCCACGCGATCCGGTTGCCGAGCAGCCGTTGCGCCGAGCGCGAGGACCGCACCGCCGAGGACAGCACCCGCCCGCTGCGAGCGATCCGCACCACCCGGACCAGCCGGAGGAACCGGAGGAACGGCAGCACCAGGAAGACCAGTTGCCACCAGTTGCGCCGGAGAAAGCGGCTCGTGCTCGGGGCCACCACCAGGCGCGCCGCGAACTCCGCGGCGAACACCGCCCACAGCACCCAGTTGGCGACCGTGAGCCCCGTGCTCAGCGCGGACCCCGGCCGGGCGACGACGTCGGCGAGCACGACGAGGAGGAAGAGCACACCGAGCGCGCTCATGATCGGCGTGAGCCGGTCGAGCAGCTCCTCGGCCCACGCCTCCCGCTCCTCCGCGCGCTCGTCGAGGACGCTCATCGCGGCCCCCTCGTCGCGAGCTGTTCGTGGCAGGACGTCGTCGCGGGCGCGCGAAGCGGCCCACCGCCGCCTCCCCGTGAGGGAGGAGCTGAGGCGGTGGGCCGCTGACCGGCCGGCCGGGTGGACACGTCTCGGATGCTCGCCGCGGCCGGTCCGGCGTCGGGTCCGTCGGTCAGCTCGACGGTCGACCGGGGTTGATCTCGCCGCGCCAGGCACCGGACTCGATGCCGCGCGACTCGATGAACTCCTTGAACCGCTCCAGGTCGCCCTCCGTGCGCTTGTCGACGATGTTGAGCGCGTCGCCGGTCTTCTCGACGATGCCCTCGGGCTCGAACTCCATCCGGAGCGTCACGCGGGTGCCCTTGCCCATGTCCTGGGGCGCGAACGACACGGTTCCGTCGTTGGTCGTGCCGTCGACGGCGCGCCAGGTGATCCGCTCGTCCGGGGTCTGGTCGACGATCTCGGCGTCCCACTCGCGTGCGACGCCGGCGATCTTCGCCTTCCAGTGGAGGTGCTTGTCGTCCAGCTGACGCACCTCCTCGACCCCCTCCATGAACTGCGGGAACGTCTCGAACTGCGTCCACTGGTCGTACGCCGTGCGGACGGGAACGTCGACGGTGACGGTCTTCTCGATCGTGGTCATGATCGTTCTCCTCTCGTCGGGTCCAACCCCTGCGGTACCCGTGACGCAGCGCTGAAACCGGCCAGCGCCCCCTGTTCTCGGTCCCGCCGGCCGGTCGGCGCTGGTGAGCTCGTGAGGTCGCCGCCGGTCTCCTGCCGCGAACTCCTCGGAGCGCGCCGCTCGCCGCCGATCGACAGGGAACAGCGGCCTCGCGGGGGCCCGGAGCCACGGGGAGGATCGATGAAGACAGCTGAGCGGTTGGATGCGCGCGTGTGCGACCACGAGGGGGTCCTGCCCGGAGGCCACCTGCCGTCCGACGAGGTGGTCCGGGACATCGCCCGGTCCGAACGGGCCCTCGACGCGCTGCTCGCCCGCGCCCAGCGTGTGCACCGGAGCGACCTCCAGCACGAGCCGACCACCTGCCTGGTCTGCTTCATGGGGGCCTGACCGGCCTCGCCTCAGAGGCCGATCAGGTCGAGGTACGCATCACCGAGGTGGCCGGCGCCGAGGATCGCGGCCCACGCGCCGAGGATCATGAACGGGCCGAACGGCAGGGCACTCCTGCGGCCGGCCCGGCGACCGGCGATCAGCAGCACGCCGGCCAGCGCGCCGAGCAGGAAGCCGAGGAACGCGCCCACCAGCAGCGTGCCCCAGGACAGGTAGGCGGTCATCCCGCCGACCAGGCCGGCCAGCTTGACGTCGCCGAACCCCATGCCGCCCGGCACGGCCAGGGCGACGGCGAGGAAGCAGGCGAACAGCGCCGCGGCGCCGATGCCCGCCCGGACCAGTGACGGACCGTCCGCGTCGAGCGCGAGGAGCCCCCCGAGCAAGCCGTACGACGGCAGCACGATCACGTTCGGCAGGCGACGCACGTCGAGGTCGATCACGGCGAGCACGACGCCGACCGCCGCGAACGCCAGGTAGGCCGGCAGCAGCCACGGCTCGCCGGCGAAGCGGGCCGCGGTCAGGACGAACAGCAGCGCGGTGCCGGCCTCGACGACCGGGTACCGCGGGCTGATCCGCGCGCCGCAGTCGAAGCACCGGCCCCGCAGCACCAGCCACCCCGCGACAGGCACGTTGTGCCGGGCCCGGATGCCGCTCCCGCACGACGGGCACGCCGACGGCGGGCTGACGACGGACTGTCCGAGCGGCACCCGATGGGCGACGACGTTGAGGAACGACCCGACGTTCAGGCCGAGCAGGCCGGCGAACGCGGCGATCAGGGGCACAGGCACGTCGCTCAGCCCTGCTCCGACCAGCTGAGCACCTCGACCCGCCGCCTGCCGGGGACCGGCGCTCCGCTCGCGCCGTACGGCGGGTCGGTGATCATCACCCGCGCGGTGAGGGCGTGGGTCCCGCCCGAGGCGCAGGTGGCCGCCTCGACGCAGACGAAGACCGTCAGGTCCACGACGGTCACCTTGCTGCCGAACCCGACGCCTGCGTCCGGGATGGAGACCAGCGGGTATCCGAAGACCTGCGGCGGCTGCGCCTTGAACGCCACCCCCAGGGCCACCAGACCCCAGCGGAAGGCGACGAGCGCCTGGTCGTCCGACCCGGGGACGAGGTTGACGTAGCCCCTCGGTGCGAAGGTCGATCCCTGGACGACGAACTTGCCCTGGAAGTTGCCGCCCGGCGCGTCCACGAAGGTCACGTCGGACGTCGCTCGCAGCGACGGCGGCACATAGCTGACCGAGAGCGTCACGGCGTCGATGGTCAGGGTGTCGTTCTTCGCCGCCCCGACCAGGCGCAGCTGCAGCGTCGGCTTGCTGGCGTCGAGGGCGCCGCCCTCGAGCTGGTCGCGGAGCTGTGCGGCGACGTCGGCGGTGCCCCACCCGGAGGCATCCGGCGGCGTCACCGGCACGTTCGCCGGCAGCTGGTCGCGGACCGCGACCGTGAGCGGCTTGCCGCTGACCTTGGCGTACTTCACGCGGACCTGCGCCGCGGTGATGTCGGAGCCCGCGGGGATGCCGGACAGGCCCGGGAAGTCCCTCAGGTCGAGGCCTGCTTCGTTGTTGCCGTTGCTCGCGATGGTCCAGGTCAGGCTGGACGAGTCCGGGGCGGCGACGGCGTCCCGGACGGTGGCGGTCGCGGGCGTGATGCTGGCCGGGTTGAACTTGCCTCCTGTCGCGACCGAAGCCGTGCCCGCGCTCCGGTCGGCGAGCGACGTCTCGGGCTCCGTGGCGCCGGCCTGCTGCTGGTAGAGGGTCATCGGCGGCTCACCGCCGTTGGAGGGGCCGCAGAGCTCGACCTTGGCGCGGTCGGTCAGCACGATCCGGCTGGTCCCGCCGAAGACGAACTGCACGCCGGCGACCGGCGCGTTGGTGATCGGGCTCAGGCACGCCCCGGGGATGGTGCCGCCGGTCGACTGGCCACCGACCACGTTCGTGTCGATCCGCCAGGCGTTGAGGCCGCCGTGCTGCTCGTCGCGGAAGTCGAAGTAGTACGCGCCGCTCGCGAAGTGAGCCGTCGCGCATGCGTTGACGGCGTCGCTGAGCTCCTTGGCGTTGTTGTAGAAGCCCGGCTGGAAGCTGCAGCCCATGGCGTCAGCGTCGCGGTACGGCGGCACCGAGGTCAGCGGGGACGGCGGCGTCGCCGGCGTCGGCACCTTGCCGGGCGCGTTGCACACCTTCTCGCTGCCGACGACCAGACCGGTGCAGGTGCCCTCGGCCCAGACGTAGCCGTCGGTGACCAGGGCACCGTTGTCGACGTCGATGAACGACTCGGACGCGACGCCGCCGCGCATCGGCATCGGGGCCTGGTTGCCCTCACCGAGCGGTTTGAGCGTGATGCCCTGCAGCGCGCCGGAGGTGCCGACCGTGGTCAGGGCGCGGGCGAAGGCGTCGGTCGGGTCGGGGTCCTCCACCCCGACGCCGCTGCCGGGGCCGAAGATCCCGGTGCCCGGCACGACCGCGCACTCGACGCGCGCCGAGGTGTCGGCCGTCTGGCTGCCGCTGCGGGGGTAGAGGTTCTTCAGCTCCAGGGTGTTGTCCGGCGCCGTCCCCTCGGCGCCGAAGCAGCCGGTGCCGTCGGCGTTGTTGGTGAAGACCCAGTCACCCCAGATCCCGGGGAACGACGGCGTCGTCCACCCGGGCGCGTCGCTGCCCAGACGGAGGTCGTTGATCGCCACCTTGGCCGCTGCGTCCGCGGCGTACGACGTCCCGGCGACGCCGCGCAGCGCGACGGTCGCGCGGAAGTTGGTCCAGCCGTGGGTCAGCACGACGCCGGTCACCAGCGCCACCGTGGTGATGATGACGAGGGCGATCACGAGCATGGCACCGGTCTCCTCGCGGAGCCGGCGCACGCCCGAGGTCACCCTCGTCCAGGTCGCTCTCATCCTTGCCTCCGGTCCGCGGTGACCGTCGTCTGGTAGCCGGGACTGTCGGGGTTGTCGGCGTCGCGCACGGTGAACCTCATCGAGACCCGGTTGGGCGGCGACGCGGCGGTGCAGGAGGTGTCGCAGGAGACGACGGGCGCCCCCGCCAGGTGGTGAGCGACGGTGTGGGGCGCGTCGGCCACTCCGTTGCGGCAGCGGACCCGCTGCAGCACCCGCCCCTCGGTCCCGGCGCGGAGCACGTAGGCCACCTCGTGCGGCTCGCTGTGCCAGGCGTCGGCGGGTGCGGTGACCGCGGCGGGGAACTCGTCCCACGCGAACGCCACGACGACCGCCCCGACGCCGTCCCCGCAGCCACCGGGACCCGCGGTGCCGACGAACACCGACTGGGAGACGGTGAACGAGCCCGCGGACAGCGACCGCCGGCCCAGGCTGCTCACGTCGCTCTGCCAGTAGGTGGAGATGAACTGCTGGTCCGTCGACTCGCTGAGCCGGGCACGGGTGTCGTTGGTCGTCCTCAGGTACTGCAGCACCACGCCGAAGAGCGCCGCCGAGATCACTCCGAGGATCGCGACGGTCACGATCATCTCCACGAGGGTGAACCCGTCGTCGCTCCGGATCCGCCGGAGGCGGTCGCCGATCAGGCGCACGGGTCGGCCCCCACGGTCGTGGCGCCACCGTTGCACGGCCGCCGGAGGACGACGGTCAGCGTCTCGTCGGCCCGGTGCGCCGCGTCCCCGGTGGTCGTCACCACGAGGTCCAGCCGCTGGATGCCGTCAGCCGTGCAGCTCCCCCACGCGGTGCCGTTCCACGAGCGGACCGCCGTCACCGATGGCGTGTAGCCGGCGGGAAGGTCCGGCACGGTGACCGCCGCGTAGGTCGCGGCCGCCGAGCTGCACGCCCGGTAGCCGTTGGCGTCGACGTAGTTCTGGATCGCCTCGGCGAAGCTGCGCACGTAGGCGCCGCCGGTCGCCTCGTTGCGCTGGACGTCGGAGGTCCGCACGCTCACCAGAAGCCCGGTGAGGATCGCCACCCCTGCCACGCCGAGGATCGCGAGCGCGACGACCAGCTCGACGAGGGTCTCGCCCCGCTCGTCGCGCCACCGGTCGCCGGCCGCCATCAGATCTCGACCTGCTGGAAGATGCCGTACATCGCCGACACCAGGGCGATCGCGACGAAGCCGACGATCGCCCCCATCACGATGATCACGACCGGCTCGATCAACGCCGTCAGCTTGGCGATCTTGTAGTCGAGCTCGGTCTCGTAGTACTCGGCGGTGACCTCCAGCTGCGAGTCCAGCGAGCCGGTGTCCTCCCCCACCCGGAGCATCTGCGTCGCCGTCCCCGGGAACAGCCGGGTGCGGGCCAGCGGGGCAGCGATGCCCTGGCCCTCGAGCATCGCCTCGTTGACCTCGGCGAGGCGCCGGATGAAGACCCGGTTGCGCAGCGACTCGGTCGTCACGGCGAGCGCCTCGGTCAGGTTGACGCCGGCACCCACCATCGAGGCGAGCACCCGGCAGAACCGCTCGACGAGCGCGTACCTGATCGTCTCGCCGAGCACCGGCACCTTCAGGAGCAGGGCGTCGCGGGCGTACCTGCCCCGCTCGAAGCGGGTGACCAGCAGCCCCAGCAGCACGAGTCCCCCCAGTGCCGCGGCGATCGCCCACCACCAGGCACCGAGGAAGTCGGTCCCGGCCAGCAGGATCCGGGTGGGCAGCGGCAGCTCGGCGTCGAGGTCGGCGAAGAAGTCCTCGAACTTCGGGAGCACGTAGATGGCCAGCACGAGCACGGTCGCCACCGACATGCCCGCCACGACCATCGGATACATCAGTGCGGACTTGATCTTGCGTCGCGCCTCCAGGTCGCGCTCGATGTAGCGGGAGAGCCGCGCCAGCACGGTGTCGAGCTCGCCGGTCAGCTCGGCCGAGCGCACGATGCCGCGGTAGAAGGGCGGAAAGACCTTGGGGAACCGGTCGAGGCAGTCGGAGAACCGCTCCCCCGTGCGCAGCCCGTCCTCGATCTCGTTCATCATCCGGCGCACCGAGGAGTTCTCGCTCTCGGCGCCGATCGTGTGGACCGCGTCGAGGATCGGCAGCCCGGCGCGGAGGAACGCCGCGATCTGCCGGGACAGGTGCATGACCTCCTCGCGCCTGATCCGGGGGCCGGAGATCTCGTACTGCAGGACGCTCTTCTTCTCCCTGACCCGCAGGTCACGCAGCTCGCGCTGGTAGAGCGCGACCTCTGCGTCGCCCCGGCTGCTCGCCTTCTCCGTGCCCTTGACCGGCCTGCCCTCGAGCGTCGTCCCGACATAGGCAAACTTCGGCATGGTCAGACTCCTGCGACGTAGATCGAGCGCATCACTTCGGCGGCGGTCGTGGTGCCGTCCTGCACCAGCCGCACGGCCTGCTCCTGGAGGGTGCGCATGCCCTGGGTGCGGGCGAGCTTGCGCATCTGGTCGTGGGGGGCGCGGTCGACGATCAGCTCCCGCACCTCGTCGGTGACCACGAGCAGCTCGTAGACGCCGATCCGCTCCATGTAGCCGGTGTGGGCGCAGAAGTGGCAGCCCACGCCGTGGACGAACCCGTCTGTAGGCTCCTCCGCCCCGAAGGTGCGGAGGAACCCGAGCTCCTCCGGTGACGGCTCGTAGCGCTCGAGGCACGACGTGCAGCTGCGGCGCACCAGGCGCTGGGCCACCACGGCGGTGACCGACGAGGCGATGAGGAACGACTCGATCCCCATGTCCAGCAGCCGGTAGAGCGCCGACACGGCCTCAGTGGCGTGCAGGGAGGACAGCACGAGGTGGCCGGTCAGCGCGGACTGTACGGCGATCCGCGCGGTGTCGACGTCGCGGATCTCGCCGACCAGGATCACGTCCGGGTCCTGGCGCAGGATCGACTTGAGGCCGCCGGCGAAGGTGATGCCGGCCTGCTCGTTGATCTGGATCTGGTTGATCGAGTCGAAGGTGTACTCGACCGGGTCCTCGATCGTCATCAGGTTGCGCTCGGGACTGTTCAGCTCGCCGAGGGACGCGTAGAGGGTGGTCGTCTTGCCGCCGCCCGTCGGACCGGCGCAGATCACCATGCCATAGGGCGAGTGGATCAGCGATGCGAAGCGGTCCGCCGTGTCGGCGGGCATGCCGAGCTGGCGGAGCTCGAAGAGGGGGCGACTCTTGTCGAGCAGCCGCATCACCACCTTCTCCCCGCCCACCACGGCGGTCGTCGCGACGCGGATGTCGACGTCGCGGCCCTCCACGTCGAGGCTGATCTGGCCGTCCTGCGGCCGCCGGCGCTCGACGATGTTCATGCCGCCGAGGATCTTGACCCGGCTCACGATCGCCGGGCCGATGGAGGCCGGCAGGTCGAGCACGTCGGTGAGCGCCCCGTCGATGCGGTAGCGCACGCGGACCCGCTCCCCGGTGGGCTCGATGTGAATGTCCGAGGCGCGGTCGCGCAGCCCCTGGGTGATGATCTTCTGCACCACCTGGACCACCGGTGCCTCCTCGTTGACCGTGGTCGTCTCGAGGCGGGCGGCCTCGCGACGCAGGCCGTCCCGCGCCTCGAAGGCCTCGATGTGGCTGCCGACCTCGCGGGTGGCGCGGTAGGCGGTGTCGAGTGCCCGGTCGAGCGCGCGACGCGTGGTCACCACCGCACGGGCCGGCCGGCCCAACGCTTCACTGACGGCCGCGAGGTGCTCGGGAGAGGGGTCGACGACGGCGACGACCACGGCGTCGTCATGGACGGCGACCGGCAGGGCCAGGAGCGACCGGGCGCGGGGCCGGTCGAGCAGCGACGCCGCGTCCGCGTCGAGCTCGGCGCGGCGGAAGTCGAGGCGGTCACACCCGTAGTGCCGGGCGAGGGTGTCGGCGAGTGCGTCGTCGGAGACGACGCCCGCCGCCACCAGCCGGTCGGCCAGGCCGGCTGGCTGCGACGGACCCTCGCCGGCCCGCGCGGCGTCGAGCTGGTAGGGCTCGACGACGCGGGCAGCGACCAGCACCGCGGCGAGCCGGTCGTCGGCGTCGACGGGGGACGGCGCCGGCGCCGGCTCCGCGGCACGCCTGCGGGCGAGCCTCATCGCCGCGCTCCCACCGGCGCGGCGACGCCGGCGCCCAGCCGCGGCCGGACCTCGACGTCCTTGGGGTAGAGGCTCCGGGCCAGCGCGTCCTCCTCGCTGACGGCGCCAGCCTGGACCAGGTGGGAGAGCGACTGCTCGAGGGTGACCATGCCGTCCCGCGCGCCGGTGACCAGCGAGTTGCGCAGCTGGTGGGTCTTGCCCTCCTTGATCAGGTTGCGTACGGCGGGCGTCGCGACGAGCACCTCGTGCGCCGCCACCATGCCGCCGCCGACCCGTGGGACCAGCCGCTGGTAGACGACGCAGCTCAGCGCGGCCGCGAGCTGCACCCGGATCTGGGCCTGCTGCTCGGCCGGGAACACGTCGATCATCCGGCCCAGCGACTGCGCGGTGTCGTTGGTGTGGAGGGTGGCGAAGACCAGGTGCCCGGTCTCGGCGACGGTGAGGGCGAACTGGATCGACTCCAGGTCGCGCATCTCGCCGACGAGGAGGACGTCGGGGTCCTCGCGCAGGACCGAGCGGAGCGCGTCGTGGAAGCTGTCGGTGTCGGTGCCGACCTCGCGCTGGTTGACCGCGGCGCGCTGGTGGTCGTGGACGTACTCGATCGGGTCCTCGACGGTGATGATGTGGCAGCCGCGGCTCCGGTTGATCAACCCGATCAGCGAGGCGAGCGTGGTCGACTTGCCCGAGCCGGTCGGGCCGGTCATCAGGATCAGGCCCTGGTGGCGGAGCGCCAGGTCGCGCAGCACCGGCGGCAGGCCGATCTGGTCCGGCGTCGGGATCGTGCGCGGGATCATCCGCAGAGCGACCGCGGTCAGCCCGCGCTGGGTGAACGCGTTGCCGCGGATCCGGGCGTGCTCGCGCCAGGAGAACGAGAAGTCGTACTCCTGGCGCCCCTCCCAGGCCGCCCACTGGTCGGGCGTCAGCACCTCGCCCACCAGGGCGTCGGTGTCGTCGGCGGTGAGCACCGGCTCGCCGGCGACCGGCGTCAGGTCGCCGTCGACGCGGATCATCGGCGGCAGGCCGACGGTCAGCAGCAGGTCGGTGCCCTGCGCGCCCCAGAGCACGGCGAGCAGCCGGTCGACGCGGTCACCGATGAGGTGCAACTGCGCAGGCATAGGTCGAGCCCTCCGATAGTCCGCGTGGAGGGGCGCCCGCTCGGCGGGCCCCCCCAGGTAGTGAGCGGGGCGTCGCCCGGCGGCGCCCGCGCCCTTGGCCCCCAGCTAAAAAGGGAAGGGGTGGGGGGGG
>NZ_JBNBPO030000047.1:0-13588 GCF_051280635.3 Nocardioides proteolyticus
GGCGCGGTCGCCGCCGCCGTCGCCCGCGCCCTGGCCGACCCGGCCGACGGGGCCGAGGAGGGGCTGCGCGTGTGGCTGGCCGTCGGTGCCCTGTGGTTCGTGGTCGCCGCCCTGGCCGCGCTGGCCGGCGCGGCGCCGCAGGTGGTGTGGGCGGTGCTCTACGTGCTCGCCGTGCTCGCCGCCCGGTTCGTCCCGGAGATCGCGATCGACGTGCCCGACCAGTACCTCATCGACCTCGAGCGGCTCGCCGTCACGGCCTGGTCGGCGCGGGAGCGCCCGACGGGCCGGCGCGGTCGGATCGTCGTACCCCCGCAGGCGGTGGCCGCCGTCGCCGCGCGAGGCGCCCGGACCACCGGCGCGGCCTCCGTGGCGATCCTGGCCGTGGTGGCCCTGTCCGCGCCGCTGCTGCTGCGGACCGCCGACCTCCCGCTCGACCGCGTGGGCGCGCGCTGCCTCGTCGGGTTCGGCGGCTGCGCGCTGCTCCTGGCGGCCCGCAGCTACCGGCACGTGCTGGCCCGCCGGCTGCTCCGCGCGGCCGGCGTGCTGTCGCTGGCCGCCGTCGGCCACGCCCTCCTCGGGCTGCTCGCCGCCGACCACCGCGGCCTCCTGGCGTTGGTCGTCTCCGCCTCGGTCGCCCTGGCGGCGGTGCTGGTGCTGGTGGCGGTGCTGGTCGGCCGCGGATGGCGCTCGGCGTGGTGGTCGCGACGCGCCGAGATCGCCGAGGCCCTGTGCGGTGCCCTCGCCATCGCCTCGGTGGTCGTCGCGGTCGGCTTCTTCCGCGAGCTGTGGGAAATCACGGGCTGAGGTTTAGCGGGTCCGCCGCCCGGGGTAGCAGCCCCGCGTCGGCTCTTTGGCACTGCTCGGGAGCCAGTCCACAGATCCCCCCGCGGCTGCGGCCGCTTCCAGACCGAGGAGCAGACATGACAGGTTCGAACATCGAGTTCGGCCACGCAGAGGGCGCGCTCAAGACCATCGCCGACCGGGTCGTCGAGGCCAAGGCCGAGTTCCAGCAGCACTCCAACACCCTCGACGGCCAGATCGCGGCGCTGAAGGGCAAGTGGGAGGGCGACGGCGGCCGGGCGTTCATGATCCTCCACCAGGCGTGGACCGAGAAGCACAAGGTCGTCACGACCGCCCTCGACAAGTTCCACGCCTCGCTGACCGAGACCGAGCGCGACAACGTCGCGGTCGACCAGGCGGCCGGTGGCGAGATGAACAAGCTCATCAACAAGCTCGGCTCGCTCTGAGCCCGACGGACCAACCAGGAGACAGACATGAGCCTCGACGGACTTCGCGTCAACCACGGTGAGCTCTCCGCCGCCGCCCAGAACATGTACGCCACCGTCCAGAAGCTGGACGAGACCCTCAACAACCTCGAGAACGACATCGCTCCCCACGTCGCCACCTGGTCCGGCGACCAGCAGGAGGCCTACCGCGTCTCCAAGGCCGCCTGGGACTGGGCGATGCGTGAGATGCGCGACCTGCTCGACGAGAGCCACCGGACCGTGTACACGTCCAACGACGAGTACATGGCGGCCGACCGGCGGGGCGCGGCCCGGTTCGACTTCTGAGCCACCCCACCAGCACCGGAGGGGCCGACGCGGCAGTGTCGGTCCCTCCGCGCATGTCCGTACGATGCGGTCCGGACTCTCGGGAGAGGCGGAGCAGATGACACAGGCAGGCCGGCCGGGCGCGGCGATCGCCTCGGGGCTGGTCCGGGTCACCGTCACCTCGGGCAGCCGGCGCGTCGACCTGGTCCTGCCGGGCGCGGTCCCGGTCGCCGAGCTGCTGCCCGAGCTCGCCCGCAGCGTCGGACTCCTCGAACCGGCCACCGTCCACGGGGGCTACCGCGTGGTGACCGCCGACGGCCGCACCCTCGCCACCGACACCGGCCTCACGCTGCAGGGGGTGGAGGACGGCGGCCTACTCACCGTGACCGCCGGGGTCGACGACCCGCCGCCCCGGGTCTACGACGACGTGGTCGAGGCGATGACCGACGTGGTCGAGCACGACCTCCAGCCCTGGCAGCCGGCCGCCGGGCGTCGTACGGCGCTGGTCGCGGCGGCCCTGCTCTTGGTCCTCGGCGCCGCTGCCCTGCTCGTGCAGGGCGACTCCGACCTGGCCGCCTCGGCTGCGGCACTGGTCGCCGCCGCGCTGTGCGCCGGGGCGATCGTGCTCTCCCGCGCGCAGCACGAGGCCGAGGCGGCCGTGGGGGTGGCCTGGCTGGGCGCCGGCTACGCCGCCGTCGCCGGCATGATGTTCGCTCCCGACGGCGCCGCGCCCCTCGCGGAGCCGCTCGCCCTCGCCGGCGGAGGGGCGCTGCTCGCCGGCGCGGTGTGCGCGGCCGGACTCGGCGCCGGCCGGACGCTGGTCTTCCCGCCGGTCGTGATCGGCGCGGTCGCGCTGGCAACCGGCCTCTACCTGCGCTCCTCGCCCGACGGGTTCGAGGCGGCGCCGCTGCTGACCACGGTGCTGGCGCTGGTCGTGATGGCGGGCAGCATCTTCCCGTGGATCGCGCTCGGGGCGACGACCACCCGGGTCGACCAGCTCTACTCACCCGCCGACATCACCGCCGACCCCGACGACGTCGAGCCCGAACGGGTCGCCGCCGACGCGCGGATCGCCCACGAGATCCTGCTGGCCATCACCGGCACCGTCGGCCTGCTCCTGGTGCTGGTCGCGCCGCTCGCGGTGAGCCTCGGCGTCGCCGGCACGCTGCTGGCGGTCGACGCGTGCCTCGTGGTGATGCTCCGGACGCGGCAGTACCGCACCGGCAGCGAGGTCCTGGTCGGCCTGGTCTCGGGCATCGCCGGGCTCGCGGCCGCGGCGGTCGCCGTGCTGGTGCTCTGGCCGGAGTGGCGGCCGACCCTCGCGGTCGTGCTCGCGGTCGCCGGTGCGCTGCTCCTCGCACTGACCCTCGTGCCGTCCTCCCCGTCGGTGCGCCGCGGCCGGCTGGGCGACGTGCTGGAGTCGGTCGCCCTGCTGGCGCTGCTGCCGCTGCTGGTCCTGGCGATCGGGCTGTTCGGCTCGGTCAACGACAAGCTGGGCTGAGCCGCGATGGCCACCAAGAAGGACCTCGTCGAGGCCTACGCGTTCAGCCGCCGGCGGCTGGTGACCGCCTTCGTGTCGGGTGCTCCAGGCGGGCGCGAGGTGGAGCCGGCACGCCCGGCGCGGATGATCGTGGGCGGCGCGGCCCTCGCCGTGCTGCTGGTCGCGGGCGCCGCGGTCGCCGGCGCGCTCAGCGACCGTGCCGACGTGGACTGGGACGAGCCGGGACTGGTGACCGACGACTCCGGCGCGCTCTACGTGATCCTCGACGAGGAGGACACCGACGGCGAGCCGCTCCTGCGGCCCGTCATCAACGTCACCTCCGCCCAGCTGATCCTCGGCTCGGAGGAGTCGGCGCAGAAGGTGCCCACCGAGGAGATCGCCGGCGCCCGCAAGGGCTCGCCGATCGGGATCCTCGGTGCCCCGGCCACCGTGCCGCCCTCGAGCGAGCTGGTCAACACCGGCTGGACGGCCTGCACGGGCGACGGGCTCGGCATCAAGGCCCACGTCGGCGACGACGGCGAGGTGCGGAGCACGCCGCGCACCGGCTTCGTGGTGCGGGGGGCGAGGAGCCGGGACCACTTCCTCCTCGCGGAGGCTCCGGCCGCCGAGGGCATGCCGGCGCGGGCCTACCGCTATGCGATGCCCGACCGGGAGGACCAGCAGGTCTACCAGGCGATCGGCGTCGCGACGCCGAGCGAGGCACCCACCGTCCCGGAGGAGTGGCTGGGGCTGTTCCCCCAGGGGGGACCCCTCGACGTGGAGGGCCTCGGCATCGCGGGCTGGGGCGAGCGGGTCGACCGCGCCACCCGGCAGGAGTACGGCTTCCCCGCCGGCGCGCGCTACGGCGACTGGTTCCAGAGCGGTCCGCGGGTGATCGCCGTCGCCCGCGACGGGTTCGTGGAGCTGTCGAGCTTCGCGGCCGCCGTGCTGCAGAGCACCCCGCTCGCCGGCCGGTTCCCCGAGGAGCTGCCGCGACCCACGACCGCGACCTTCGGCGAGCAGCCCTACCTCGCGTCGCACTGGCCCGAGGAGCTGCTCGAGGAGGCACCCCGCGACGTGGAGCTGTGCGGCGTGCTGGAGACGTCGGAGGGCGAGGAGCCCGCCGCCCGGCTGGCGGTGGAGCCCGAGGGCGCGGCCAGCGCGGAGGCCGTGCCCGCCAACGGGCAGGAGGCGACGGTCGACTCGGGCCACGGCGCCCTCGTGCGGTCCGCCGACTGGATCACCGACGACGGCGGCTCGGTCCACCTGGTCGACGACCGGGGCTTCAGCTACCCGATCGCCAGCCAGGACGAGATCGACAGGCTGGGCTACGGCCGGGTTCCGCCCGTCGTGGTGCCCGACTCGTGGAACAAGCTCTTCACCGCCGGCCCGGAGCTGTCGAGGGAGGCCGCGCTGTGCCCGCCGGCCGCCGCCGCGTCGGCCAGGCAGGCACAGACGTGCTCATGACCCGCCGATGCCTGGTGGGCCTCGCCGGGGCCGCGCTGGCCTTCTCGCCGCTGCCGACAGCGGATGCGCACCCCGTGCTCGTGCCTCGGCCGGCGGCGGTGGTCGCCGCCGACGAGGACTGTGCCGACGTCACCTCCGAGCGACGCGACGACCCGCGCGTCACGGGTGACAACGAGGGGCACCTCGCCCTGCACGTGGCCCAGGCCCAGGAGCTCGCCCGCGACCGCGGGCGCCCTGGGGCGGGCGTCACGGTCGTCGTGGTCGACAGCGGCATCGGCATCGCCCGCGACCGGGTGCCCACCGGCCATGCCCCCGCCGAGCTGCAGACCGCCCACGGCCTGACGGCCGCCGGCATCGTCGCCGGGCCCGACCAGCAGCGCCCGAAGGTCCCGGTCGGCATCGCCCCCGGAGCGAGGCTCGTCGACGCCCCGTTCTACGACGCGCCGCACGGTGAGGGCGACGAGGAGTCCCGGCGGCCGATGGCCGGCGCGCTCGCCGCCGCGCTCGACGCGGTCCGGGCACGGCTGGGTCCCCGGACCGTCGTGCTGGTCCCGGTCCAGGTCGAGCCGACGCCCCAGCTCGAGCGGGCGGTCGGCCGCCTGGTCCGGGCCGGGGCGCTCGTGGTCGCCCCCTCCGGCGACCGCCCCGAGGAGGACCAGGGGACGCCCTACGACGCCTACGCCGGCGAGCCGGAGCCCGGCGAGGACGTGGTGGACCGGGTCTGGCCCGCCGGGCACCCCGGCGTCGTCTCGGTCGGCATGTCGCGTCCCGAGGCGCGGCCCCTCGCGCTCCGCAACTCCGGGGTGGACCTCGCTGCCCCCGGGATCGGCTCCGTCTCGATCGCCCGCGACGGCGGCCACTGCGTCGTCGGCTGGGACTCCACCCACTGGTCCGCGGCCCAGGTGGCCGGCGTCGCCGCGCTCGTGTGGTCCTACCACCGCGGCGACAGCGCCGAGGAGGTACGGCGCCGCCTCGAGCGCACCGCCAGCGGCAACGGCGATCGGTCCAGCCCGGTGACCGGCCACGGCGTCGTACAGCCGGTCGAGGCGCTGCAGCGGCGGCTGCAGGGCATGGCCGACGGCATGGAGGAGCGGGAGGTCGTCGCGCGAGCGCAGCCGCCGGCCGAGCGCGAGGACGTGCTCGCCGCGACGCGCAAGGACGCCGTCTGGTGGGGGCTGGCCGGCGGCGGCGCGCTCGTGGTCCTGCTCGTGCTGCGGCCCGTGCTCGCCCGCCGCCGACGCTGAGGCCCGGCCGACCCCGGCACGTGCCCTGACGGCACCGGGCCGTTCACCCGGAGTTGGTCACGGCGTCAGCGCCCGTCGATAGCGTCCGCGCGCCGCCCCCTCCCGAAAGGCCACCGATGCCTGCGCCGCTGCGCCCTGCCCTGACCGTCCTCGTGTCGCTCGCGACCCTGCTCGCCGGACTCGGCGTCGTCCTCACCGCCGCACCCGGCAGCGCGGCGGCGACCGCACCGCACACGCTGCTGGTCACCGAGATCGCACCCGACCACGCGGGCTACGACGACTACGAGTACATCGAGGTCACCAACACCTCCGACGCGCCGGTCGACCTGGCCACCGACGTCGCGCTGGCCTACGTGAACGGCGCGACGGCGACCCCGCTCACCGTCGACCCGACGCACCCCGACCCCACGGACGAGTCGGCGGTCGGGACGACGCTCGCGCCCGGTGCCACCGGCGTTCTGTGGCTGACCTACAAGTCGGCCACCGTGGACTCGGCGGCGCGCACGGCGCAGCAGTTCCGCGACTTCTGGGCCGGCGTCGCGGCTGAGGGCCTGCCCACCGACCACCTGCTGCTGCGCATCACCGGACAGGCCGGGATGGCCAACGGCGGCGACCGGGCGATCCGGGTCGCTGACCGCGACGGTGCGGTGGTCAGCAGCTCGCACTACCCGGCCGGGTCGGTGTCGACGACCAGGACCGCCCACTTCGGCCGCCCCGCTGACGGCGTCGCGGCGCGCCACCTGCCGGCGCTGACCGCACCGACGCCCGGAGCCGTCGACCCCGAGCAGCTCGAGGTCCCCGAGCCGGAGCCCACCGACCCGACCACCGGGCCGACGGACCCGACCACCGGCCCGACGGACCCGACCACCGGGCCGACGGACCCGACCACCGGGCCGACGGACCCGACGACCGGGCCCACGGACCCGACGACCGGGCCGACGGACCCGACGACCGGGCCGACCACCGGGCCGACCGACCCGCCCGGTCCCTCGGTGCCCGAGCCGGGCCCGGTCCCGCCGCCGGACCCGTCCCTGGACGCGCCGATCCTCCAGGTGACCGAGGTGGCCCCCGACACCGCCAACGTGGGCGGCGCCGACGGCTACGAGTTCATCGAGCTCTACAACGGCTCCGACCGGCCGGTGAGCTTCCGCGACTTCACGATCAACTACCTCTACATCGACGCAAGCCTGCTGACCACCAACTCCACGCTGTGGCCCGCCGTGCCGAGCGACCCGGTGATCGAGCCGGGGCGGACGCTGGTGCTGTGGATCAAGAACGCCGCGAACGGCCACCTGCGGGCCGCCGACTTCAACGCGCACTTCGGCGCCCGCCTCACCGCCGGGACCGACCTCGTGGAGATCAGCTCGGGCGGCATGGCCAACGGCGGACTGCGCGGCATCCAGGTGATGACCAACACCGGCCACGACGTCAGCCGCGCCTACTACCTCAACGGTGACCAGACGGTCGCCGACAAGCCGATCCAGTACCGCTGGGAGTCAGGAACCGCGCAGACGCTGGTCGGCACCGGCACTGCGACGCCGGGCTACGCGGCGCCCGACCAGGTGCCGGGCGGGCTCGTGGTCACCCCCGACGACACCACCGCCCCCGCCGTCACCGACCTGACCGGCGACGAGAGCGCCAACCTCCCCGACACGGCGGGGCTCGACCTCGGGTTCCGGGCCACCGACGACCGGCTCGTGCGCACGGTCCGGCTGACCGTCGACAACGACGTCGACGAGCCGGTGACCCGGCTGCTGCAGTTCGGCGCGCCCGACCAGTACCTCTACTCGATCCCCGAGGTCGACCTGTACGGCAAACGGTGGGTGGACTACACCGTGACGGCCACCGACGGCACCAACGAGACCACGATCGGCCCGGTCCGGGTCCGGCTCGCCGAGGGCGGGGCCGCGCCGGTCCGGCTCGACCTCGAGGAGGGCCAGTACGTCGGCGGCCCGACCCGCGTCACCGCCACCACCGAGGGCGACCCGGCCGCACTAGCGCTCGACGTCGACGGCAGCCCGGTCACCGCCACGGTGCCGGCGCTCGAGGCGGCGCCGTACTTCGCGTTCGAGGCGACCAGCACCGACGCCTTCTTCCGCAACGGCGTGAAGCTGGGCGAGGAGGTCCTCACCGTCTTCGACCAGGGCTTCTACGACCGCGTCGAGACGGTCACCGCGAAGGTGCCGGTCGACCAGGTGGTCCGCGGCGAGCCGCTCACCGTCGGCATCTACGCCGGCACGAAGGCCTGGCCGGAGCCGTCGGTGGAGAACAACGACGACTTCGCGGCGATGAACCTCAGGCTCGCCCTGCCCGTCGGACGCGTGCTGCGGCCGGTGACCTGCGCCAAGGCCGGCGAGTCCGCCGGCCAGGAGGAGGCGGCCACCCCGTGCCCGGCCGACGCCGACACCCGGATCGGCTTCAACGACAGCGGCCTCGTCTACTTCAAGGCGACCTTCGACGTCCCCGCGGACGCCTTCGACTCCGTCGCGCACGTGTGGGACACCACGGCCGTGGCGGACGGCGAGCACACCGTCACCGCCACCGCCGGTGACACGAGCGTCAGCCGCACCGTCCGCGTCGACAACACCGCGCCGGCCGTCGAGCCGGTCGGGGTCGCCGACGGAGTCCGCAAGCGGGGCCCGTTCACGATCGACGCGACCGCCACCGACGCCGGCTCGGGGATCCCGCCCGGCGGCGGCCTCACCGCGACCCTGGACGGCAAGCCGATCCCGCTGCCCTTCGAGACGTCGTCGCTCGACCTTGAGCCCGGCGAGCACCGGCTCGAGCTGCGGGTGAGCGACCGCGTCGGCAACGAGGCGACCGAGACCGTCGACTTCACGACCGCCGACGAGAAGCCCGCGGTCGAGCTCGGCTCGCCCGAGGACGACGCGTCGGCCACCGAGGGCGAGGTCGAGCTGAGCGCCACCGGATCCTCTCCCGAGGGCGACGAGCTCACCCTGCGCTTCCTCGAGGGCCACACCTTCGTGCCGACCGACGCGGAGGTCGGTGCCTTCGAGGGCACGACCGGTGTCGCCCGGGGAACCGACCGCAGCGGCCGGGTCGTGCTGACCGACGAGGAGCTCGGCCGGCTCGGCGAGACCGACGGGATCGTGCACGAGGTGTCCTCGGACACCGAGCTGCCCTACCAGCTGTTCACCGTGGCCGTCCCCGCCGACGCCGGTGCCGACGCCACCGCACGGCTCAGCTGGAGCGGTACGGCGAACGACGGCACGAAGGTGCTGATGTACGTCCGCAGGGCCGGCGGGGGCTGGGACGAGGTCGACCGGCACCTCACCGCCGACGGCGGCGCCTTCGACCTCGAGGCGCTGGTGCCGACCGCCGGGCACGCCGAGGCCGGCGAGCTGACGGTGCTGGTGCAGCACTCCGAGGGCTTCGCCGGGCCGCAGCACTCCACGCGCGACAGTGCGGTGGCGCCGTACCACCCCGGCGCTACGCCGCGGTCGTCGTACGACTTCACGATCGGCTGGATGTCGGACACGCAGTACTACAACGAGACCGAGGACTACTACCCGCACCAGCGGGCGATCAACGAGTTCCTGCTCGACCAGCGCGAGGAACTCAACCTGCAGTACGTCATCCACACCGGCGACATCGTCAACGTCGCCACCGAGGAGCGGCAGTGGCTCAACGCCGACCCGGCGTACGACCTGTTCGACCAGGCCGGCCTGCCGTACGGCGTGCTCGCCGGCAACCACGACGTCGGCCACCACGACAACGACTACGCGCACTTCTCCCGGTGGTTCGGTGAGGCGCGGTTCGCCGGAAACCCCTGGTACGGCGGGTCCCACCAGGACAACCGCGGCCACTACGACCTGGTCAGCGCCAACGGCGTGGACTTCCTGATGCTCTACATGGGCTGGGCGCCGGGCGACGAGCAGATCGCCTGGATGAACGACGTGATCCGCCGGTATCCCGAGCGGAAGGTGTGGATCAACCTCCACGAGTTCATGCTCACCACCGGGGGCCTCGGACCGATCCCGCAGCGGATCATGGACGAGGTCGTGGCGACCAACCCCAACGTGTTCGCGGTCTCGTCCGGGCACTACCACGACGCCTACACCCGCACCGACGAGTTCGACGACGACGGCGACGGGACGGCCGACCGGACGGTGCACTCGATGCTGTTCGACTACCAGGGCCTGCCCCAGGGCGGGCTGGGCTACCTGCGGCTGCTGCACTTCGACCACGCCGGCGACCGGATCGTCGTACGGACCTACTCGCCGTCGCTGAAGGACCACGACGCGGAGGACCCGTCGCTGGCGCCGGACCACCAGGCGTTCGAGATCCCCTACGCCGCGGCGGGCATCGAGCCGGCCACCAAGACGCTCGCGACGGACGCCTTCCGCGCCGACATCCTCACGACCCGGGAGATCGCCGTCCGCACCGACGTCCCGTCCGGCTCCACGCAGACGGTGGCGTGGGACGACGCGACGCCCGGCGAGCACGGCTGGTACGTCGAGGTCACGGGTCCGCACGGCGGGGTGGACCGGTCGGAGGTGCGGACGGTCGTCGTGGGGGCGCCCGACGCGCCGACGCCCGGCACCCCGTCGATCAGGGGGTCCGTCCGCGTCGGGTCGACCGTCACCGTGAGGCCCGGCGACTGGCCGGCCGGCACCCGGCTGACCTACCGCTGGCTCGCCGACGGAAGGGCGATCCGCGGGGCGACCGGGCGGAGCCACCGGGTCTCGAGGTCGCTGCTCGGCGACAAGCTGTCGGTCGCCGTCACCGGCCGGCTGCGCTCCTCGGCTCCGGTGACCGTGCGGTCCGCGGCCGCCGTGGTCAGGCCCGGGCGGCTGAGGCCGGGGGCGCCGTGGATCCGCGGGGAGGCGCGGGTCGGCGAGCGGCTCACCGCCCGTCCCCGGTCGTGGGAGCCCGGCCCGGTCCGGCTCCACTACGCCTGGTACGCCGGTGGGCGCCGCATTCCGGGCGCGACCGGCTCGTCGGTGGTGGTCAGGCCCGCGCACGCCGGCAAGCGGATCACCGTCAAGGTGCGCGGCCGCAAGCCGGGCTACGCGGACGCCGTCCGCTACAGCCGGCCGACGGAGCGGGTCCGGCGCCGGTAGCCGGAGGCGCGTCAGTCGTCGGCCGTCAGTCGTCGGTCGGCGCGAGGGTGGTGCGCTCGGCGACGGGTCCCGCCAGGGGCGCGCCGGCGAGCGTCACCTCCGGCTCACCGCCGCCCCAGGTCAGGGTGAGGGTCGGCCGCAGCTCGCGGAGGAGGGTCAGCAGCGCGTTGACCAGCAGCAGGCCGCCGGTGATCTCGAGCGACTCCTCCATGGTCATCACGGCCAGGTAGCTCAGCGCCGCTCGGCCGTCCTCGACGACCGAGCCGCCGATCATCTCGAAGACGACCGCACCGGTGAGGTAGACGACGATCGCGAACACGAACCTCGGCAGCACCGCGTGCGACAGCGAGGCGAACAGCGGCGTGAAGTACACCGCGCCGGCCGCGAGGAGCAGCAGGGCGGGGATCAGCCAGGCGAAGTAGAGGGCACCGAAGTCCAGCCCCAGCCCGTTGCGGAGCGGGCCGGTCGCCATGTCGTGCAGCTGCGAGGTCTCGTCGACGGCCATGAGCAGGAAGACCGCCGCCATCGCACCCCACCGGCCGGCCATCCGACGCCCGCGCAGGCGCAGCACCACCGTGACGAGGAGGGCGAGGCCCGCACAGATGGTGAGCACGAACGAGGAGAACCAGGCGGCCAGGTTGCCCTCGGCGTTGAGGTCGAACTGCCGCACCATGCCGAGCTCGGGGTCGACGCCCCACACCTCGCGGACGACGAGGCCGGCCACGTGCCCGAGGAGGAGCACGGCGGCGCAGCCGGCGAGCAGCCGGAGCAGGCGCGACGAGGTCATCCGGCGACCCTAGGCCAGACGTCCCCCATCGCGTGGCGGTTCGGCGGGGACTGTGCGGCGGGTTACGCGGCGTCGTACGCCGTCGCCCGCAAATGCCGGACGGCGCCGACTGTCGTCGACGCCGTCCGCTGGCGGAGGTAGGGGGATTCGAACCCTCCGAGATCGGTAGAGCGCTGTTGACCCAACCCGCAAATGCCGGACGGCGCCGACTGTCGTCGACGCCGTCCGCTGGCGGAGGTAGGGGGATTCGAACCCCCGAGGGCTGTTAACCCAACCCGCTTTCCAAGCGAGCGCCATAGGCCACTAGGCGATACCTCCGCGGAGGAGCGTACCGGCGAGCGCGGGGCGGGATGAAATCGCCTCCGGTGGGTGGGCCGGCCCGGACTACGGGCGCCGGGGGGCCGTCGTCTAAGGTGGTGCCAACCCCCCGTGTGGCGGCATCTCACCCAACTCCCCCAGGGCCGGAAGGCAGCAAGGGTAAGTGGGCTCTGTCGGGTGCGCGGGGGGCCTCTGCTTTTTCTGGGGCCTCGATCCGGAGCTCGGGCGGTCGGGATGTCCCCGTGTCGGGAGCGCTCGTTAGTGTTCACACGTGGACTCCCCGCTCGCGCTCTATCGCCGCTACCGGCCCGAGACCTTCGCCGAGGTGATCGGGCAGGAGCACGTGACCGAGCCGCTGCGAGCCGCCCTGGCCGGCAACCGGGTCAACCACGCCTACCTGTTCTCCGGCCCCCGCGGCTGCGGCAAGACCACCAGCGCCCGGATCCTGGCGCGGGCGCTCAACTGCGAGCAGGCGCCGGTCGCCGACCCGTGCGGCGAGTGCGAGAGCTGCCGCGACCTCGCGCGCAACGGTCCGGGCTCCATCGACGTGATCGAGATCGACGCGGCGTCCCACGGCGGCGTCGACGACGCCCGTGACCTGCGGGAGAAGGCCTTCTTCGCGCCCGTGAAGAGCCGCTACAAGGTCTACATCATCGACGAGGCGCACATGGTCACGACGCAGGGCTTCAACGCCCTGCTCAAGCTCGTCGAGGAGCCGCCGCCGCACCTCCGCTTCATCTTCGCCACGACCGAGCCGGAGAAGGTCATCCCGACCATCCGCTCGCGCACCCACCACTACCCGTTCCGGCTGATCCCGCCGCGGCTGCTGACCAGCTACCTGTCCGAGCTGTGCGAGCGCGAGGGTGTCGCGATCGAGCCCGCCGCGCTCCCACTCGTCGTGCGGGCCGGCGCCGGGTCGGCGCGCGACACGCTGTCGGTGCTCGACCAGCTGCTGGGCGGGTCCGGGCCCCAGGGGGTCACCTACGACCTCGCCAGCGGGCTGCTGGGCTACACCCCCGACACGCTGCTCGACGACGTCGTCTCCGCCTTCGCCGCCGGCGACGGGTCGGCGGTCTTCAGCGTCGTCGACAAGGTGGTCGAGACCGGCCAGGACCCGCGGCGCTTCACCGAGGACCTGCTGCGGCGGCTGCGCGACCTGGTCATCGTCTCCGCGGTGCCCGACGCGCCCGCCTCCGGACTGATCGACGTGTCCGGCGACCAGGCCGACCGGCTGGTCGCGCAGGCTGCCGCGTTCGGCCGCGCCGAGCTGACCCGCGCCGCCGACCTGGTCGCCGCCGGGCTGACCGACATGCGAGGCGCCACCGCGCCGCGGCTGCTGCTGGAGCTCATCTGCGCCCGGATCCTGCTGCCGGCCGCCGACCACAGCACCGAGGGTGTGCTGGCACGCCTCGACCGGCTCGAGCGCCGGATCGCGATCAGCGGCACGCCGTCGCCCGACGCCGTCCCCACCGCGGCGCCCGCCGCGGTGCCGGGGCAGGACCGTCCCGCGCCGTCCCGTGCCGAGCGGGCCGCCCCCGAGCGCTCCGAGCGTCCCGACGTCGCGGTCCAGGCCGCCCAGGCCCACACCGCGAGCACCGCCGACACCGGCCCGGCCGACACCGCCCCGGCCGACACCGCCCAGCCCGCGGCGGCCGGCC
>NZ_JBNBPO030000048.1:0-13021 GCF_051280635.3 Nocardioides proteolyticus
TCCGAGCGGGCGACCTGGTAGCGCGACACCAGGTCGGTGAAGCCCATGCCCTGCTCCCACATCTCCCGGACCACCGACTTGGGCGCGAGCGCGTCGGGCGAGAGCCACGGATGGCGCTCGCGGTAGGTCTCGAACAGCGGCTCGAGGAGGTCGGCGAGCGGCTCCGGCCAGGTGATGTCCTCGACCAGGGCCATCCGCTCGTCGTACTCGACGCCGTCGGCCTTGAGCGCCGCGATCGCCTCGCCGCGGGCGGCGTGCCGCTGGGCGAGCAGCAGCGGTCGTGGCGCCTCGAGCGTCGCCTCGACCACCGAGACCACGTCGAGGGTGAACGAGTCGGCGTCGGGATCGAGCACGTCGAGCACGGCCAGGGCGAAGTGCGACAGCGGCTGGTTGAGGGCGAAGTCGGCGGGCAGCTCCTCGGTGAGCACGTAGCGCCGCCCGTGCTCGTCGACCTCGTCGAGCCGGGTGAGCACGCCGGAGGCGACGAGGCTGCGGGCGAGGCGGACCGCGCGCTTGGCCAGCCGGAGCTGGCTGCGTCGGTCCTCGTGGTTGTCGGTCATCAGCCGCCGCATCACGGGGAACGCGTCCTCCTCGCGGGAGACGACGTTGACCAGCATCGCGTTGTCGACCTTCATCTGGGACTTCAGCGGCTCGGGCCTGCCCTCCACCAGCTTGGTGAAGGTCTGCTCGCTCCACACCACCGTGCCCTCGGGCGGCTTCTTCAGCTGCGGCTTGGACTTCTTCTTCGGGTTTGCGGCGTTCTTCGCCTCGGACTTCGCCTTCGCGCGCTCGTTGTCGATCACGTGCTCGGGGGCCTGCACCACGACGTAGCCCGCGGTGTCGAAGCCGGCCCGGCCCGCTCGGCCGGCGATCTGCAGGAACTCGCGGCTGCGCAGCACCCGCTGCCGGCTCCCGTCGAACTTGGCGAGGCCGCTGAACAGCACCGTGCGAATGGGCACGTTGATGCCGACGCCCAGGGTGTCGGTGCCGCAGATGACGGTGAGCAGGCCGGCCTGCGCGAGCTGCTCCACCAGCCGCCGGTAGCGCGGCAGCATCCCGGCGTGGTGCACCCCGATCCCCTGCCGCAGCAGCTTGTTGAGCGTCCTGCCGAAGCCGGCGGAGAACCGCACGCCCGCGATCCGCTCGGCGATCTGCTCCTTGCGCTCCTTGGGCACCACGGCGTCGAGCCGGCCCGGCCCGGCCAGCAGCGACACGGCGTGCTCCACCGCGGCGGCCTGCGTGAAGTGGACGACGTAGACCGGCCCCTGCCCGGTCGTGACCAGCTCGGTGAGCGTCTCGGCCAGCGGTGTCAGCGACCAGGTGAAGGTCAGCGGCACCGGCCGCTCGGCGTCGTCGACGACGCTGGTGGCGCGCCCGTTGCGCCGGGTCAGGTCCGCCGCCAGGTCGCTGACGTCGCCGAGCGTGGCCGACATCAGGAGGAGCTGGGCCTGCGGGAGCTCCAGGATCGGCACCTGCCACGCCCAGCCGCGGCCGGGCTCGCCGTAGAAGTGGAACTCGTCCATCACCACCATGCCGACGTCGGCGTCGGAGCCCTCGCGGAGGGCGAGATTGGCCAGCACCTCGGCGGTGCAGCAGATGATCGGCGCGTCCGGGTTGACGGCGACGTCGCCGGTCAGCATGCCGACGTCGTCGGCACCGAAGACCGCGCACAAGTCGAAGAACTTCTCGCTGACCAGCGCCTTGATCGGCGCGGTGTAGAAGGTGACCCGGTCGTCGGCCAGCGCGGCCATCGCCGCGGCCAGCGCCACCAGCGACTTGCCCGACCCGGTCGGGGTGGCCAGCACCACGTTGTCGCCGGCGAGGAGGGAGAGGATCGCCTCCTCCTGGTGCGGGTAGAGGGTCAGGTCCTGCGCGTCGGCGTACGCGAGGATCCGGTCGTAGGCGGCGTCGGTGCCCCCAGCGGCCTCAGGCATCTCGGGCCCTGGGGTGTGCGGTGGCGAACACCTCGCGGAGGTTGTCCACGGTCACCAGGGTGTAGACCTGCGTGGTGGTCACCGACGCGTGGCCGAGCAGCTCCTGCACCACCCGGACGTCCGCCCCGCCGTCGAGCAGGTGGGTGGCGAAGGAGTGCCGCAGGGTGTGCGGCGACACGTCGCGGGTGACGCCGGCGCGCTCCGCCGCCTTCACCAGCACCGCCCAGGCCGACTGCCGGGAGAGCCGCCCGCCCCGCGAGTTGAGGAACAGCGCCGGCGTGGCGGCCGATACGAGCGCCGGGCGGCCGCGCACCAGGTAGGCGGAGATCGCCTCGCGGGCGTAGGAGCCGACCGGCACCAGCCGCTCCTTGCCGCCCTTGCCGTGCAGCCGGACGACCGCCTCGGCGTCGTCGAGGTCGAGGTCGTCGACGTCGAGCCCCGTCGCCTCGGAGATCCGGGCACCGGTCCCGTAGAGCAGCTCCAGCAGCGCGCGGTCGCGCAGCGCCAGCGGCGTGTCGGCGGCGCCCGCGGCCTCGAGGATCGCCTCCACGTCGGAGAGCGGGAGCGCCTTGGGCAGTCGCTTGGCCGGGGCCGGTGGTCGTACGGCGGCGGCCGGGTCGGCCGTGGCGAGGCCGTCGGCGACCGCGAACCGGTGGAACCCGCGGACCGCGACGATGGTGCGCGCCGCGGAGGAGGCGCTGAGCGGCTGGTGGTCCGCGTCGCCCTCCCGCAGCCGCATCAGGAACTCCACCACGGTCGACTCCGTGACGTCGTCGGGCCGCTCGACGCCCAGCCTGGCGAGGTGCTCGAGGTAGCGGCGCAAGTCGCGCCGGTAGGACGACAGGCTGTTGGCCGCCAGGCCCTTCTCGACGGTGAGGTGGTCGAGGTAGGTGCGGACCGCCCGTTCGAGCGGTGAGGTCGTCACGGTCAGGACGGCCTCAGCCCAGCGCCGTCGCCACGTCGACCGCAGGAATGCCCACAGCCTCGCCCACGGCCGCGTGCGTGACCTGGCCGTCGTGCGTGTTGAGCCCCAGCGCGAGCGCCCGGTCGTCGCGGCACGCCTGCTGCCAGCCCTTGTCCGCCAGCGCCACGGTGAACGGCAGCGTGGCGTTGGTCAGCGCGTAGGTGGAGGTGTTGGGCACCGCCCCCGGCATGTTGGCCACGCAGTAGAACGTCGAGCCGTGGACGGTGAACGTCGGGTCGGCGTGCGTGGTGGGGCGGGTGTCCTCGAAGCAGCCGCCCTGGTCGACCGCGATGTCGACCAGCACCGACCCCGGCTTCATCTCCGAGACCAGCTTGTTGCTGACGAGCTTCGGCGCCTTGGCGCCCGGGATCAGGACCGCGCCGATGACCATGTCGGCCTCACGCACCTGCTCCTGGATGGCGAGCCGCGACGACGCCAGGCCGTGCACCCGGTTGTTGTAGCGCCAGAACGACATCCGCAGCTTGTCGAGGTCGGTGTCGAGCAGGGTGACGTCGGCGCCCATGCCGAGCGCGATGTTGGCGGCGTTCTGGCCGGCCACGCCGGCGCCGATCACGACGACCTTCGCGTTGGCGACGCCGCCCACGCCGCCGAGCAGCACCCCGCGGCCGCCCTGGGCCTTCAGCAGGGCGTGCGCGCCCACCTGCGGCGCCAGGCAGCCGGCCACCTCCGACATCGGGTAGAGCAGCGGCAGGCCGCCGGACGGCAGCTGCACCGTCTCGTAGGCGATGGCGGTGACCCGGCGTCGTACGAGCTCCTCGGCCAGCGGCTTGTCGGCGGCGAGGTGGAGGTAGGTGAACAGCACCTGCCCCTCGCGCATCCGGTGGTACTCCTCGGCCACCGGCTCCTTGACCTTGAGCACCATCTCGGCCGCGGACCACACCGCGTCGGCGTCCGGCAGGATCGACGCACCGGCCGCGGTGTACTCGTCGTCGGGGATCGAGGACCCGAGGCCGGCACCGGCCTGGACCACGACCTCGTGACCGTGTGCCGTGAGCTCGTGCACGCCGACGGGCGTGACGGCAACGCGGTACTCGTGGTTCTTCACTTCCGCGGGGACGCCGATACGCACGGTGCGATCCTATGCCCGGCGCCGGCGGCGGGCCTCGTAGGCGAGCACGGCGAGCGCGACCGGCGCCTCCCGGACCCGGCCGTCGAGCACGGCGTCGACGAGCTCGGCCAGGAGCACCCAGACGATCTCGATCCGCGCCTCCTCGTGCTCGGCGACGAAGTCGTCGGGCCGGTCGACGGGCCGGAGGCCCCGGGCGACGTAGTAGTGGTGGACCTCCGCCGAGATGCCCACGCTCGGGTACGTCGTCAGCAGGTGCTCCCAGTGGTCGGCCTGAAGCGCCACCTCCTCGGCGAGCTCCCGCCGGGCCGTCTCGACCGGGTCCTCGCCCGCGACGTCGCAGATGCCAGCGGGGACCTCCACGAAGGTCGCGCCGCCGGCGTGGCGGTACTGGCGGATCAGGCAGACCCGCTCGCCCTCCGGCGAGTCGGGGTCGCCGTCGACGGCGAGCACCATCGCCGCCCCCGGGTGCTCCACGACGATCCGGCTGAAGGTCGTGTCCGGCTCACCCGGCGGGTGGATGCGGTCCCGGCGCAGCGCCACGACCCAGTCGTCGCGGTGCAGGTTGGTGGAGTCGACGACCGGCCACGAGCCGGGCGTGTCGCGCAGGCTCACTCGGCTCCGTCGCCTGCGGGGACCTCCACGGTCTCGTCGACGTCGACCTCGATCGGGAAGCGCAGCTCCCGCTGACGGTCGATCGCGGCACCGACCAGCCCGGCGAAGAGCGGGTGCGGGCGGGTCGGCCGGGAGCGCAGCTCCGGGTGCGCCTGCGTGCCGATGTAGTACGGGTGCACGTCGCGGGGCAGCTCGACGAACTCCACGAGGTCGAGCTCCGGGTTGACGCCGGAGAAGACCAGGCCGGCCGCCTCGAGCTTGTCGCGGTAGGCGTTGTTGACCTCGTAGCGGTGCCGGTGCCGTTCGTCGATCCGCTCGGCACCGTAGACCTCGTGGGCGATGGAACCCCTGGTCAGCCGGGCGTCGTACAGGCCGAGCCGCATGGTGCCGCCCAGGTCGCCGCCGCCCTCGACGATGTCCTTCTGCTCCTCCATCGTGGCGATCACCGGCTCCGCCACGTCGGGGTCGAACTCGGTCGACCCGGCCCCGGCCAGGCCGAGCTCGGTGCGGGCGTACTCGATCACCATGCACTGCAGGCCCAGGCACAGCCCGAGGGTGGGGATCTTGTGCGTGCGGGCGTAGGTCAGCGCTCCGAGCTTGCCCTCCAGGCCGCGGATCCCGAAGCCGCCGGGGACGCACACCGCGTCCACGTCGGACAGGTGGCGCGCGGCGCCGGCCGGCGTCTCGCACTCGTCGGAGGGGACCCAGCGGAGGTGGACGCGGGCCTCGTGGGCGAAGCCGCCGGCACGCAGCGCCTCGGCGACCGAGAGGTAGGCGTCGTGCAGGTCGACGTACTTGCCGACGAGGGCGACGGTGACGTCCTCCTTGGGGTGGTGCACCCGGCGGAGCAGGTCGTCCCACACCGTCCAGTCGACGTCGCGGAACGGGAGGTTGAGGCGTCGTACGACGTAGGCGTCGAGGCCCTCGCGGTGGAGCACCTTCGGGATGTCGTAGATCGACGGCGCGTCGGCCGCGGTGACCACGGCCTCCTGGTCGACGTCGCACATCAGCGCGATCTTGCGCTTGATGCTCTCCGGCAGCTCCCGGTCGGCCCGGCACACGATGGCGTCGGGCTGGATGCCGACCTGGCGCAGCGCGGCCACCGAGTGCTGGGTGGGCTTGGTCTTCAGCTCGCCGGAGGGGCCGATGTAGGGCACCAGCGAGACGTGGAGGAAGAAGCAGTTGTCGCGGCCGATGTCGTGGCGCACCTGGCGGGCCGCTTCGAGGAAGGGCAGCGACTCGATGTCACCGACGGTGCCGCCGATCTCGGTGATCACCAGGTCGACCGGCTCGTCGGTCGCGCCGCCGTCGGCGCGCCCCATCGCCAGGATGCGGTCCTTGATCTCGTCGGTGATGTGCGGGATCACCTGGACGGTGTCGCCGAGGTACTCGCCCTTGCGCTCCTTGGCGATGACCGAGGAGTAGACCTGCCCGGTGGTCACGTTGGCGATCTGGTTGAGGTCGGTGTCGAGGAACCGCTCGTAGTGACCGATGTCGAGGTCGGTCTCCGCGCCGTCGTTGGTGACGAACACCTCGCCGTGCTGGAACGGGTTCATCGTCCCGGGGTCGACGTTGAGGTAGGGGTCGAGCTTCTGCATCGTGACCCGCAGACCGCGCGAGCGCAGGAGCCGGCCGAGGCTGGACGCCGTGAGTCCCTTCCCCAGCGAGGAGGCGACGCCGCCGGTCACGAAGAGGTGCTTTGCCTGACCACGCTGTGAGCCACTATGGGGCGCCATGTTCACGGGATTCCACCCTACGTTGTCCGCCCTCAGCCCGCACGTCGGCGCGCCATGTCCATCAGCTCGCGGGCGTGCGCGAGGGCGGAGTCGGACTCCGCCAGGCCGGCCAGCATCCGCGACAGCTCCCGCTCGCGGCCGGCCTCGTCGAGGGTGACCAGCCCGGAGCTCGTGACCGAGCCGTCGCTGGCCTTGTGGACGAGCACGTGCCGGTCGGCGAACGCCGCGACCTGCGGCAGGTGGGTCACCACGAGCACCTGGGCGTCCTCCGCGAGCGTGGCGAGCCGGCGGCCGATCTCCACGGCGGCCGCTCCCCCGACGCCGGCGTCGACCTCGTCGAAGACGAACGTGGGCACCGGGCTGGTGCCGGCGAGGCAGACCTCGACAGCGAGCATCACCCGGGACAGCTCGCCGCCGGAGGCCCCCTTGTGGAGCGGGCGGGGCTCGGACCCGGTGTTGGCCGCGAGCAGCAGCTCCACGTCGTCGAGCCCGCTGCGGCCGAACCGCACCCAGCCCTCGCCGACCCGCAGCAGGTCGGCCGGCGGGTGCTCCGGGTCGGCGGGCGGATCGACCTCGCGCCGGGTCACCTGGACGGTGAGCCGGGCGTGCGGCATCGCGAGCAGCTCGAGCTCGGCCGTGACAGCCTTGGCGAGCCTGGTGGCGGCCTTGGCCCGGGCGTCGCTGAGCTTGACCCCGGCGTCGGCCAGGGACGTGCGGAGACCCGCGGCCTCGGCGGCCAGCTCCTGGATCCGCTCGTCGGTCGAGTCGAGGTCGAGCAGCCGGGCCGACGCCTGGTCGGCCCAGGCCAGCACCTCGTCGACGGTGTCGCCGTACTTGCGGGTCAGCGCGAGCAGCGCCGCCCGCCGCTCGGAGACCGCGGCCAGCCGGGCCGGGTCGGTGTCGATGCCCGAGGCGTACGACGCCACGTCGGCCGCAACGTCGGACAGCAGGTAGCTGACCTCGGCCACGCGGTCCGCCAGCGCGCCGGCCTCGGGATCGTGGTCGCGCACGCCCTCGAGCAGTCCGCGGGCGGCCGCCACCGCGCCGAGGGCGTCGGGCGAGCCGTGCTCGCTGGAGAGCGCCTCGCGCGCCTGCTCGGCCGCGCCGCGGAGCGTGTCGGCGTGCCCGAGCCGGGCCTCCTCGGTCGCCAGCTCGCCGTCCTCGCCGGGCTGGGGGGCGACCGCGGCCACCTCGTCGACCCCGAACCGCAGCACGTCGGCCTCCCGGGCCCGCTCGCGCGCGGAGGCGGTCACCTCGTCGAGCTCCCGCTCGACGGCGACCAGCCGGTCGTGGATCTCGGCGTACTGGGCGCGGAGGTCCTCCAGGGCACCGAACCGGTCGAGGGCGTGCCGCTGGGTCTGTGGCTTGAGCAGCCGGTGCTGGTCGGACTGGCCGTGCACCGCGACGAGCGGCTCGGCGATCGCGGCCAGCGTGGACACCGGCACGGCGGCTCCCCCGGCGAAGGCCCGGGAGCGACCCTCGGCGCTGACGTTGCGGGCCAGCACGACCCGCCCGTCCTCGACCTCGCCGCCCGCCTCCTCGACCGCCTCGGGGAGCCCGGGCAGCGCGTCGGCGGCGACCAGGCCCTCGACCCGCGCCTGCCGGGAGCCCGCCCGCACCGCGCCGCTGTCGGCGCGGCCGCCGAGCAGCAGACCCAGGGCGGTGACGACCATGGTCTTGCCGGCACCGGTCTCGCCCGTGATCACGGTCAGCCCGCGGCCCAGCTCGAGCGTGGACGAGTCGATCACGCCGAGCGAGCTGATCCGGAGCTCCTCGATCATCGGCGCTCCTCCTGCGCGGCCCTGGCCTCCCGCCGCTGCTCCGCGGCCCCTCGCCAGCCCTCGACGGACAGGCCGAACTTGGCGACCAGCCGGTCGGCGAACGGCGCCTTGTGCAGGCGGACCAGACGCACCGGCCGCAGGCCGCGGCTCACCTCGATCCGCGCGCCCGGCGGCAGGTCGGTGCTGCGCCGCCCGTCGCACCAGAGCACCCCGGATCCCTGGTTGCCGGCGAGCACCTCGATCGCGATGACCGACGACGGTGCGACCACCATCGGTCGGGCGAAGAGCGCGTGGGCACTGAGCGGCACGATGCACAGCGCCTCGACCTGGGGCCACACGATGGGGCCGCCGGCGCTGAAGTTGTAGGCGGTGGAGCCGGTGGGGGTCGCGAGCACGACGCCGTCGCACCCCCAGCGCGACAGCGGCCGGTCGTCGATCTCGAGGACGACCTCGAGCATCCGCTCGCGGGCGGCCTTCTCGACGCTGGCCTCGTTGACGGCGAACGTGGCGTAGACCAGCTCGCCGTCGACGTACGCCCGGACGTCGAGGGTGAGCCGGTCCTCGGTGGTGTAGCGCTGGTGGATGATCGCGTCGATGGTGGCCGCCACGTCCTCGTGCTCGGCCTCGGCGAGGAAGCCGACGTGCCCGAGGTTGACGCCCAGCACCGGAGTGAGCCGGCGGTGGGTGACCTCCGCGGCCCGCAGGATGCTGCCGTCACCACCGATCACCACGGTCAGCTCGCAGCCGCGGCTGGCGTCGGTCTCGGAGTCGGTGAGCTCCACCGCCGGGAGGTAGTCCTCCGGCTCCAGGTCGAGGTCGGCCGCCTCGGCGCGCATCAGCCGCACCACGATGCCGTGGCCCGTCAGCTCCTTGACGAACGCCCGCGCGACGTCGCGGGCCTCGTCGCGCCCGGTGTGGGCGAGGACGAGCACGCGGCGCGGCGTATCGGTCGTCACGGTCATGGAGCCACTCTCTCATCCACCGCCGTCACGACGGCGGGTCCTCGGGCCGGGACGTCCCGCGGCGGACGACCTCGGCGACGGCGTCGTCGTCGACGACGGCCGGCCCGCGGCGCAGCCAGAGGAAGAACTCCACGTTGCCGGTCGGGCCGGGCAGCGGGCTGACGGTGACCGCCTGCGCCCCCCAGCCGCGTTCGGCCGCGGCGTGCGCCACGGTGAGCACCGCCTCGACCCGCAGCTCCGGGTCGCGCACGACACCGCCCTTGCCGACGCGGTCCTTGCCGACCTCGAACTGGGGCTTGACCATCAGCGCCAGGTCGCCGTCGGGGCGGGTCACTCCCAGCAGCGCGTCGAGGACCAGGGTCAGCGAGATGAACGAGAGGTCGCCGACGACCAGGTCGACCGGTCCGCCGATCGCCTCGGGCGTCAGCGTGCGGACGTTGGTGCGGTCGTGGACGGCCACTCGCTCGTCCTGCTGCAGCGACCAGTGCAGCTGGCCGTAGCCGACGTCGACGGCGACCACCTCGGCGGCGCCGGCCCGCAGCAGGACGTCGGTGAACCCGCCGGTCGAGGCGCCGGCGTCGAGGCAGCGGCGGCCCGTCACCTGCAGGCCCGTGCGCCCGAACACCTCCAAGGCACCGGCCAGCTTGTGGGCCCCACGGCCGACGTAGTCCGGACCGTGCTCGCCCTCGACCACGACGATGGCGACGTCGGTGGTGACGCCGGTCGCCGGCTTGGTGGCGACCACGCCGGAGACCTTCACCCGGCCGTCGCCGATGAGCTGGGCGGCCCGCTCCCGGGACGGCGCGAGCCCCCGGCGCACCAACTCCGCGTCGAGCCGGAGGCGGCGCGGCGGCACGTCAGGCCGGCGGGTCGTCGAGGGTACGGCGGAGCTCGGCGTGGGCGGCCTCGAACGCGCCGGCGTGCTCCTCGAGCGGTCGTTGGTCGAGCCCCGCGACCAGGTCGAGCACGCGGTCGACGGCGTCGATCCCGGTCGGTGTGGGCGCCGGAGCAGATCCCTCGGTCATGCCGCGAGGCTACCGCGCACCCGCGCCCGCGCCGGGGACCCGGGTACCGGTGATGTCGGCGATGTCGGCGATGTCGGCGACCCGGCCGGTGGCGTCGAGGTGGTGCCACGCGACCACCGCGGCCACCCGCCACCAGTCCTCCGGGGCAGCGTCCGGCGACACCTGCTCGACGACGAGCGCGCCGCCCTCGACCCGGCCGCGCCAACCGCCCAGCTGCCAGACCCCGTCGACGGGGCCGTCGACGGGGTGCGGCACGGGGTGCGGGACCAGCAGGCCGGCCAGGTCGGGCGCCAGGTAGGACGGCCGGAGCCCGGCCGGCGCGGCGACGAGCTCGGCGAGGCCGGTGACCCCGGTCAGCACCAGCAGCGAGTCGACGCCCGCGTTGCGGGCACCCTCGATGTCGGTGTCCAGCCGGTCGCCGACCATGAGCGGGCGGCGCCCGCCCACGCGCCGTACCGTCTCGTCGAGCAGGGGGCGCGCCGGCTTCCCGGCGACGGCGGGAGTGACCCCGGTGAAGCGCTGGAGCGTCTCCACCAGCACGCCATGACCGGGCGCCACACCGTAGGGCGTCGGAATGGTGTGGTCGGTGTTGCTGGCGACCCACGGGAGGCCCTCGCGGATCCGCACCGCCGCCCGCATGATGTCGCGCCACAGCAGGTCGGGTCCGTAGCCGCTGGCCACGGCGACCGCGTCGTGGGCGTCGTCGTCGACGCCGACCGGCACCACGCCGGCCTCGGTGAGCGCCTCGTGCAGGCCCGGGCCGCCGAGGCAGACCACCCGCGCACCGGCGCCGAACCGCTCCGCCACCATCCGAGCCGCCGCCTGGGCGCTGGTGACGACGTCGGCCACGTCGGCCGGCACGCCGAGGGCGGTGAGGTGGTCGGCCACCGCCGCCGGCGGGCGGGAGGCGTTGTTGGTGATGAACGCGACCCGCGAGCCGCGGCCGCGCGCCGCGGCGACGTGCTCGGCCGCTCCGACGACGGCGTCGGGCCCGACGTACACGACGCCGTCGAGGTCGAGCATGACGAGGTCGTAGGCGTCCGCGAGGGGCTCGGTGGAGGTGCGCAACACGGGACCACCTTGCCAGTGCCACCCTCGGGGCCCTCCGTACGATGCCCTGATGGACGCAGCAACGCTGGTGACGCCGCCGTACGTCGCGGGCCCACTGCGCCTGGAGCCCTTCGCCGCGCTGATGCTGGCGCCGGCGCGGGTCGGTCACCCGTCGACGGGCCGGGCCTTCGCGCGGCCCTACAAGGACGTCTCCGCCCGTCTGCTCCGCTGGCAGGCGAAGGGCTACCTGAGCCGGGACCGCGAGCCGGCGCTCTACGTGCACGAGTACACCGCGGCGGGGATCACCGTGCGCGGCCTGGTGGGCGCGCTGGACGTCTCCCGCCGCGCCACCCGGCCGGAGGACCGGGCCGTGCTGCCGCACGAGGGCATCCATCCCGCCCAGGCCGACGACCTCGCCGACCGGATGGCCGAGATGGAGCTCAACCCGGCCCCCATCCTGCTGGTGCACCGCGGCACTGCCCGACTGCGCGCCCTCCTCGAGGCGGCCACCGCAGGGCGCCCGGACCACGAGTTCACCGACCGGAGCGAGCAGCAGCACCGGATCTGGGCGATCCGCGACGCCGAGGTGCTCGCCGGCGTGGCCGCCCAGCTGGCCGGCTCCCGCGCCCTGATCGCCGACGGCCACCACCGGTACGCCGCCTACCTCCGCCTGCAGCGCCGGCACGCCGCGACGCCGGCGGCCCAGCGCGCCACCGACCGTGGACTCGCCATGCTCGTCGACCAGAGCGCCACGCCGCTGTTCCTCGGACCGATCCACCGCACGCTCGCCGGCAGCTCCCTCGACGACCTCCGCGACGCCGCGGAGACCCTGGGCCTCGGCTACCGCGAGCACACGCAGAGCCAGGCGCTCGGGGCACTGGCCCCCAGCCGCCTCGCCGCCACCGACGGGCGGCGATGGGCGGTGGTGACCCTCGCCACCGACCCGGAGGCCGCCGTCGAGGTGCTGCACCGCCACGTCGTGCCGGCCCTCCCCCACGGCCCGACGAGCGTCGCCTACCACCACAACGTCGAGGACGCCCTGTCCCGGGCGAGGCGCGACCACATCGCGGTGCTGATGCCCGCGCCGTCGGTCGACCACGTCATCGGGGTCGCCGAGGCCGACCGGCTGCTCCCGGAGAAGGCCACGTCGTTCCAGCCCAAGCCGAGCCTCGGCGTGCTCATCCGCTCGCTGCGCGACGAACCACCCGGCCCGAGCTGACCTCGACCTCCACCCGGGACGCCGTGCGCCCACCCGCCTGGAAGAACCGGCGCCGCAACGCCCCGCGCACCTCCACCTCGTCGCCCTGCGACCAGGCAGCCATCGAGCGCCGGGGCCGCGCCGCCCAGGCGGCGAGGTCGACCAGGTCGACCGCCTGGCCCGGCCGCCCCGACGGCAGCCGCCGCACCTGCTCGCGCGGCACCACCAGCCGGCACACGCACAGCTCGTCGCCGCTCGGCAGCTCCCGCGTCTCGGGCGACTGCGACACCGTGCCCACCAGCCGCACCTCGTTGCGCGGAGCGTCCTGCACCTGCTTGCCCATCTCTCCTCCTCGGATCGGTCGTCGGGGACGAGTCTGCGAAGAGGCGGCGACGATCGCGCATGCCGCCGTCCCTGCCTGTGGAGAAGGCGCAGCACGGGAGCCGCTGTGGACGCTCGCCGGCGCGGAGGCGCTGCCACCGGGTGCGGCCGCAGCAAAAAGCACAAAGGGCCAGCACACGAGGTGCTGGCCCTTTGCCAAGGTATGTCCGGCGGCGTCCTACTCTCCCACAGCCTCTCGGTTGCAGTACCATCGGCGCTGGCTGGCTTAACTTCCGGGTTCGGGATGGGACCGGGTGTTTCCCTGCCGCTATGGCCGCCGTAACTCTA
>NZ_JBNBPO030000049.1:0-10716 GCF_051280635.3 Nocardioides proteolyticus
GCTGTGACCGGTCACAGCACCGAGGTAGTCGACGTAACACCGAGTTACATGCCCGCTGCTACCTGCACCTCCGCCCGCTACTCCGCCTTCCGGCGGCGCGCGGACGGCTTGCGGTCCGACGGCTTGGTCACCGGCTCGCCGGCCTCGACGAGGGCGGCGCGACGGGCGGCACCGAAGCCGGCGAGGGCCTCGACGAGGAGCTCGACGTCGGGCTTGGGGGCCATCACGTCGACCCGCAGGCCGTGCTCCTCCGCGGTCTTGGCGGTGGCCGGACCGATCACCGCGATCACCGTCGACGGGTGCGGCTTGCCGGCGATGCCGACCAGGTTGCGCACGGTCGAGGACGAGGTGAACACGACCGCGTCGAACTTGCCGGTCTTGATCGCGTCGCGGGTCGGCGCCGGCGGCGGGGCGGCCCGCACGGTGCGGTACGCCGTCACGTCGTCGCACTCCCAGCCGAGGTCGATCAGGCCGGCCACGAGGTTCTCGGTCGCGATGTCGGCGCGCGGCAGGAAGACCCGGTTGATCGGGTCGAGCTGCTCGTCGTACTCCGGCCAGTCCTCGAGGAGGCCGGCGGCGGACTGCTCGCCCGACGGGACCAGGTCCGCGCGCAGGCCCCAGTCACCGATGGCCTGGGCGGTCTTGTCGCCGACCGCGGCGATCTTGAGGCCGGAGAACGCGCGGGCGTCGAGGCCGTACTCCTCGAACTTCTCGCGCACCGCCTTCACCGCGTTGACCGAGGTGAAGGCGATCCACTCGTAGCGACCCTCGACCAGGCCGCGCACGGCCTTGTCCATCTGCTGCGGGTTGCGCGGCGGCTCGACGGAGATCGTCGGGACCTCCTCGGGCACCGCGCCGAACTCGCGCAGCCGGTTGGACAGCACGGCCGACTGCTCCTTGGTGCGGGGCACCAGCACCCGCCAGCCGAACAGCGGCTTGGTCTCGAACCAGGAGAGCTTCTCGCGCAGGTCGACCACCTCGCCGACGACCGTGATGGCCGGCGGGGAGATCCGGGCCGCCCGAGCGTCCGCGGCGATCCGCTCCAGCGTCGAGGTGATGGTCTGCTGCTCGGTGGTGGTGCCGACCCGGGTCATCGCCACCGGGGTCTCCGGCGAGCGGCCGATCGCGATCAGCTGCTTGGCGATGTCGCCGATCTGGCCGACCGCGGAGAGCAGGACCAGGGTCGGGGTGTCGCAGTAGCGGCTCCAGTCCACCTTCTCGCCGCAGGTGACCACGGCCACCTCCCGGTGGTCCTTGGTGGTCAGCGGGATGCCGGCGTAGGCGGGGACGGCGCCCACCGACGAGACGCCGGGGACGACCTCGAACGCGATGCCGGCCTTGGCGACCGCCTGCGCCTCCTCGGGCCCGGAGGCGTAGAGGAACGGGTCGCCGCCGAGCAGGCGGACGACGCGCAGGCCGCGCTTGGCCTGCTTGACGACCACCTTCGCCCGGGCGGCGTGGGTGAGCGGCTGGCCGTCCTCACCGAAGCCGCCGTCGACGATCTCCGGACCGGAGCAGGCCTCACCGGTCTCCGACACCGCCGCGAGCCGCCCGCAGACGACCTCCACGAGGGTGACGTGTCCCGGTTCCTCGGTGATGACGACGTCGGCCTCCTCGATCAGCCGCACGGCGCGCACCGTCAGCAGGTCGGGGTCGCCGGGGCCGGTGCCGACGAAGGCGACGCCGCCGGCCTGGACCTGGGAAGCGGACGTCGTGGCGGTTCCCGTGGAGCCGCGGGACGAGGCGTCTCGGAGGGCAGCCTGCTTGCTGGCTGTCGTGGCTCGCGTCATGCGTTGTGCACCTCTGCGGATCGTGCGGATGGGTCGTGGGTTTCACCGGCGGGAGCCCCGGTGAGCTGGCCAGCTCCGTCGTCGAGCATCTCGGCCGCCAGCCGATCCCCCAAATCGGCCGCGGTCTGCGGCCACTTCACGACGTCGTCGCCCAGGGGCGCCGACGCCGACTTTCGTACGGCGAGCGCGCCGTCGGTCGACAACGCGACCGCACGCAGCCAGAGCTCTGGGCCCGTCTCGCCCTCCGCCACCTCGGCCAGCGCGCCGATCGGGGCCGAGCAGCCACCCTCGAGCGTGGCGAGGGTCGCCCGCTCGGCGGCGACGGCGGCGCGGGTGGCCGGGTCGTCGAGGGCGGCGAGGGCCTCACGGGTCTCGGCGTCGTCGGCCCGGCACTCCACGCCCAGGGCGCCCTGCCCGGGGGCCGGCAGCACCTGGATCGGGTCGAGCACCTCGGTGACGTCGCCGAGCCGACCGAGCCGGGCCAGGCCGGCGCGGGCGAGCACGACGGCGTCGTACTCACCGGAGCGGACCTTGCCGATGCGGGTGTCCACGTTGCCGCGCAGGCCGACCAGCTCGACGCCCAGGCCGAGCGCCTCGATCTGCGCGACACGGCGCGGCGAGCCGGTGCCGACCCGGCTGCCCGGCGGGAGCTCGCCCAGGGTCAGCCCGTCGCGGGCGACGACCACGTCACGAGGGTCCTCGCGCGGCGGCACGGCGGCGAGGGCGATGCTCTCGGCCGGGGTCGTCGGCAGGTCCTTGAGGGAGTGGACCGCGACGTCGACCTCCCCCGCGAGCAGCGCGTCGCGCAGCGCGTTGACGAAGACGCCGACCGTGCTGTCCGCCGACTCCACCTGCGACAGCGGTACGCCGGAGGCCTGGCTGCGGTCGCCCTCGGTGGTGATCTCGACGAGCTCGGTGTCGACACCGAGCCGCTCCCGCAGGGCGGCGGCGACGTGCTCGGACTGGGTGGTGGCGAGGGCGCTGCGCCGGGTGCCGATCCGGAGCGTCCGGGTGGGTGTGCTCATGACGGCCCCTCCTCGACGCCCATCGGCCGGGTCACGGCGTCGACGGCCTCGGGGTCGAGCGCGAACAGCTCGGCGAGCGCGGCGGCGTAGGAGACGGCGCCCTGCTCGTTGGCGAGCTCCTTCACGCGCACGGTCGGCTCGTGGAGCAGCTTGTCGGCCACGCGGCGCACGGTGTGCCGGATCTCGGCGCGGGTGGCGTCGTCGAGGTCGGGCAGGCGGCTCTCGAGGCGGGTCATCTCGGCGTCGACCACGCCGGTGGCCATGGAGCGGAGGGCCACCACGGTGGGCGTCACGCTGGACTGGCGGCGGGCGGCGAGGAAGGCGGTGACCTCCTCGCCGAGGATCCGCCGGACGTCCTGGACCTCCCGGCCGGTCTCGCCGCCCTGGAGCAGGTCGGCCAGCTCGGCCAGGCCGATCCGGCTGACGCCGGGCAGTACGACGACGTCGGGGGCGATGTCGTGCGGGAGGGCGAGGTCGATCAGTGCGAGAGGTCGGCCGGCGACCTCCGCCCGGGCGGACTCGAGGCCTCCTCGGTCGATCAGGGTGCCGGCGGAGCCGGTGCAGCTGATCACGATGTCGGCGCGGCCGAGCTGCTCGGCCAGCGCGTCGAGCGGGACGGCGTGGCCGGAGTACAGCGACGCGAGGCGCTGTGCGCGCTCGGGTGACCGGTTGACGACGGCGACGTGGCCCGCACCGAGCCGGCTGACGGTGGCGGCGGCGAGGCCGGCCATCGCCCCGGCGCCGACCACGGCGACGTACTTGCCCTCGACCGGGCCGACGACCTTGCCCACCTCCGCGAGCGCGGCGGTGACCAGCGTGGGCGCGACCTGCTCGATGCCGGTCTCCGCACGGGCGCGCTTCCCGACCCGCAGCGCCTGCTGGAAGAGCAGGTTCAGCGCCGGCCCGACCGTGCCCAGCTCCTGGCCCCGGCGGAGCGCCTCGCGGGTCTGGCCGAGGATCTGGCCCTCGCCGACCGCCATCGAGTCCAGCCCTGCGGCGACCTGGAACAGGTGGGAGATCGCGCCGTCGTCGTAGTGGACGTAGAGGTGGGGCAGCATCGCCTCGGTGGACTCGCCGGCACGCTCCACGAGGAGCCGGGAGATCTGCTCGATGCTGCCGTGGAACCGCTCGACCTCGGTGTAGATCTCGAGCCGGTTGCAGGTCGCGATGACGGTCGCCTCGGTGACGTGCTCGCACGACGCCGCGTCGGCGATCAGCTTCTGCACCCCGTCGTCGTCGAGCGCGACGCGCTCCAGCAGCGAGACGGGTGCCGAGTTGTGGGAGATGCCGACGACCAGGACGCTCATGCCGCACCCCCGTCGGCCTCGGCCGGCGCGGTGTCGGCGCCGTTGGCCTTGCGCTGCTCGTGGTAGGCCAGGATCTGCAGCTCGATGGAGAGGTCCACCTTGCGCACGTCGACCCCGTCGGGCACCGACAGCACGGCCGGCGCGAAGTTGAGGATGCTGCTGATGCCGGTGGCGACCATCCGGTCGGCGACGTCCTGCGCCGCGGCCGCGGGGGTCGCGATCACGCCGATCGCCACGGCGGAGTCGCGGACGATCGCCTCGAGGTCGTCGAAGGGCCGTACGGCGACGCCCGCGACGACCTCCCCGGCCAGCGCCGGGTCGGCGTCGAGCAGCGCCACGACCCGGAAGCCGCGGCTGCGGAAGCCGGAGTAGTTGGCGAGGGCGTGACCCAGGTTGCCGATGCCGACGATGACGACAGGCCAGTCCTGCGTGACGCCGATCTCGCGGGCGATCTGGTAGCGCAGGTAGTCGACGTCGTAGCCGACGCCGCGGGTGCCGTAGCTGCCGAGGTAGGACAGGTCCTTGCGCAGCTTGGCGCTGTTGACGCCCGCGGCGGAGGCGAGGTCCTCGCTCGAGCAGGTGCGGATCCCGGTCTCTGCCAGGGCCGTCAGTGCGCGGAGGTAGACGGGCAGGCGCGCGACCGTGGCCTCGGGGATGACCCGGGCGGGATCCGTCGAACTCCGTGCGGTCACAGCTCCACTTTCCAGCCGCGCTCGCCGGCGCTGCGCGACCGGATCACTCTAAGAGCTTGTGAACGCGCGAACAAAATCTCTGGGGCGCCGGGCGAGCGAGGGCTGCGTCACCCGGCTCTCCCCTCGGTGACCCGGCTCCGCCGCCCGGCCGCCGGCCAGACCAGGTACCGGTACGCGACGAAGTTCAGGGCCAGGCTGCAGCCGATGGCGGCCAGCTTGGCGGCCCACAGGCGCAGGTCGGCGGCCGAGAGCTCCGCGTCGCCGAGGCCGGGCAGCTGCGCCAGCAGCCACAGCCAGCCGTGGATGAGCAGCGGCTGCGCGACCCACATCACCACGCCCGTCGTGGCGACGAACAGCAGCGCGTGCCGCAGCGTCAGCCGGCCCGCCCCGAAGGTGAACAGGCCGTTCACGACGAAGCTGAAGGCCATCCCGGCCGAGGTGGAGAGCAGGTTGGCCAGGGTGATGCCCAGCCGGTCGTGGAGGAGGACGAACAGCACGGTGTCGATGGCGGTGTTGCAGACCCCCACCGCCGCGAAGCGCAGGGCCGTCGAGCGATGGCTCAGGGCCGTGCCCCGGCCTCGATCACGGCAGGGTCCAGGGCGCCCATGTCGCGGTGGCGACGGGGCAGCGCCCGGCCGGACTCCCGCGCGACCATCGCGACGGTGTAGAGCGGACGGTCCTGCGCCTCGACGTACACCCGACCCAGGTAGCTGCCGATGACGCCCATCATCACCAGCTGGATGCCGCTGAGCATGAACATGCCGACACCGAGGAACGCCCAGCCCGGCACCGACTCCTCCGGTCGGAAGAGCCGCACCCACAGCACGTAGCCGCCCAGCAGCACGCTGAACGCGGAGATCGCGAAGCCCAGCCGGGAGATCATCCGCAACGGCGTCGTGGAGAACCCGAGGATGCCGCTCGCCGCGAAGCTGAGCATCTTGCGGAGCGGGTAGCCGCTACGCCCGGCGTGGCGCTGGTCGCGGTCGAAGAGCAGCGCCTCCTGGCGGAACCCGACGTGCGCCACGATCCCGCGCAGGAACCGGTCGTGCTCGCGGTAGCGGACGACCTCGGCGACCACCCTGGCGTCCATCAGCCGGAAGTCACCGACGTTGCGCGGGATCTCGATGGAGGCGAGCCGGTCCAGCGCCCAGTAGAAGACCCAGGCGGTGGCCCGCTTGAAGGCGCTGTCCTTGCGCGTGCGCCGCTGCGCGTAGACGACCTCGACGCCGTGCTCCCAGCGCTCGATCATCTCCAGGCTCACCCGCGGGGGGTCCTGGAGATCGGTGTCCATCACCACCACCGCATCGGCGGCGTGGGTCTCGGCGACCAGGTCGAGGCCGGCGGTGACGGCCACCTGGTGGCCGTAGTTGCGGGAGAGCTCCACGACGGTGACCCGCGGGTCGCGCTTGCGGAGCTCGACGAGCCGCTCGAGGGAGGCGTCCCGGCTGCCGTCGTCGACGTAGACGAACTCGAACTGGAGGTCGGGACGCTGCTGGGTCGCCGCCACGAGCGCCGCGTGGAAGGCGGCGATGTTGGCCTCCTCGTTGTAGACGGGGAGGACGTAGGCGATCCGTGCCGGACCGGTCTGGAGGTCGGGGGAGCCATCCATGTCCGGCACTCTAGGCGACCCCGCCCCCGGCCGTGCCGCCTCCGGAATACCCGCAGCGTCAGGTCCGCCACACGCCGACGCACCGGGCGACGCCGTCGGCGGTCAGACCAGGAGCGCCCCGACCAGCACGGCGACGACGAGGCCGGTCAGCGCACGGAGCAGCAGCTGCACGCGGCCGAGCCAGCGCACCAGCCCCGCGTCCCGGGGTGCCGGCCCGGCCGCCACCAGCCCCTCGGCGGCCACCGCCCCGTCGGTCCCCACGGATCCGGCGGCGGGCGCCGCCGCGTCCCGCGCCGCCTGCCGCTCGCGCACGAGCGAGCCGGCGCCGAGCGCGAACAGGAGCCCGGCCGTCGTCCAGTAGCGACCACCGCCGAGGTGCACGAACGGCTGCACCAGCAGCCCGCCGAGGGAGAGCTTGACCAGGACGTCCAGCACCCGCGCCCGCAGGCTGCGCCGCACCGGGGCCAGCAGCGACGCCGCGCCCAGCGCCACCAGCGGGACGTAGAGCACCCAGGTCACCACGTCGGCCGCCCGCTCGCCCGCCCGACCGACCGGTCCCCGACCCTCGGGCGGCGCCAGGTGGCCGGTGAAGTTGGTCGGCTGCAGCGAGTAGGCACCGAGGTTGTAGATCGCCTGGTCGAGGTACTCCCCCACCGTCAGGTCGCGCAGTGCGTGGTCGCTCATCACCTTGAGCACCTCGACCTCGCTCGTGCCCGTCGCACGGCCGACCTCACGGGCGTAGCGCACCGGCCGGAACCACACGGTGCTGTCGGGGTCGCAGCCGCCGAAGCAGATCTCGGAAGGGTCGCCGAACGTGGTGGCCAGCACCGTCGGCACGGTCGTGGTGGTCAGCACCCGGCTCCCCAGGCTGTGCGACGCGTACGCCGACCAGGGCGCCAGCAGCACCGCGAACACCGCGGCGGCGACCGCCGCCGACCCGGCCGCGCGGAGCCGGGCACGCCCCCGGAGCATCGCCATCGCGGTGACCACGGCGAGCACGCCGAGACCGGCGAGCAGCACCGAGGTGCTGGAGCGCAGGTAGAGCACCACGATCGCGAGCAGCCCCAGCACGGCCCCCTCGCGGAGCGACGGCGGCGCACCCCGGCGGAACCCGTCGAGGATCGTGGCGAGGTGCATCAGCAGCAGGACCAGGACCAGGCCGGCCACGAGGTCGCCGTACGCGCCGTAGGTCAGCACGACCCAGCTCGGCACCAGGCCCGGGACCAGCGCGACGCAGGCCCAGCCGGCACCGAACCTGCGGGCGACGGCGCGGACCGCCGCGACCACCAGCAGCAGGGTCACCCCGCCCAGGTAGCCGCGCAGCAGCCAGGTCGGCGCCTCCGGGAAGAGCAGGTAGAGGGGAGCGAGCAGCACCGACATGCCGGGCATGAACCAGCCCGAGGCGACCACGTTGCGCTCCACCTCAGCCAGGTCCGGCTCGCGCAGCGCGAACAGGTCGCGCACCAGGTTGGAGAGCGCCATGCCGCCGTTGACGTAGGCCGTCTCGTCGCCGAACGGAGGGCTGTGCACCACCAGCGGGAAGACCAGCAGCTTGAGCACGACGTGTGCCACCAGGAGCCGGCCGAGCAGCACCTCCGGTCGCGGCAGCCGACCGAGCAGCCGCTCCGGCCGCGGGAGCCGGGCGAGCAGGAGGCTCACGACCCGGCCAGCCAGCGCTTGGTGGACCTCGGCTCGCGGCATGCCGGGTCGTCGCTGGCCAGCCGGGCCACCGGCAGGTCCAGCACGAACTCGCCCCGGACCAAGGTCTGCTCACCGGTGCCGGGCAGCTCGAGGGCGTCGATGGTCAGCACCTCGCCGGTCACCGGGTGCCGGAGCTCGCGGAACCGGCGGTCCGACGGCACCGCGCCGCTCTCCTCGCCGGTGACCTGGAACCCGACCGCCGTGAACGCCGCCACCAACAGCCGGACGGCCTCGTCCAGGTCGACCAGGTCGTACTGCCCGCGCAGCCGGCGGCGCTCGCCCGCAGCCGTCCGGACGTCACCGTCCCAGCGCACCTGGTAGGCGAGCCCGTCGAGCCGGGCGCCGCCCGGCAGCGGGTAGCACCCGCGCTCGAGCGGGTCGACGGTGCTCGTCGGTCGGTAGTTGTTGGTCGGCACCGCCCGCCCGAAGGAGTGGCTGAGCAGGAGCAGGACTAGCAGCCCGAGGACCGCGATCCCGACGCCGATCCGACGGGCGGCGGCCGGGACGACGGGACTGCGCATGATGGGGCCGAGGATAGACGCACCGCGGGGTCGCGGGAGCGGCGTTCCTCAGCCGCGCAGCGCCCGCCGAAGGCGGTCGGGGCTGACCCGCCAGAAGTCGTGCTGCCTGCCGTCGACGAAGGTCACCGGGATCTCGGTGCCGAACCGGTCCGTGAGCTCGGGGTCGCCGTCGATCGAGACCTCCTCGTAGGACTCGTCGAGCTCCGCGCAGACCGCCTCGATCACGACCCGTGCGTCGTCGCACAGGTGGCACCCGGGCCGGCTGTAGAGGGTGACGCGCGGCGCCGCGCTCACGGCTGCTCCAGCAGGCCGAGCGCCTTGCGCCGCTCCTCGCCGCGCAGCATCCCCTTGCGGATCTTGCCGGTGACGGTGCGCGGCAGGGTCTCCACGACCTCCACCCGGCTCGGTCGCTTGTACGGCGCCAGCCGCTCCTCGCACGCCGCCGTCACCGACTCGACGAGGCCCTCGCCCACTGCCAGCACGTCGGCCGGCACGACGTAGGCCACGACGGCCTCGCCGGTCACGTCGTCGGGGGCACCCACCACCGCGGCCTGCCGCACACCGGCGACGTCGCGGATCACCGCCTCCACCTCCGTCGGGTAGACGTTGAACCCCGAGACGATGACGATCTCCTTGACCCGGTCGACGAGGAACAGGTCGCCGTCGGCGTCGAGGAAGCCCACGTCGCCGGTCGACCACCAGCCGTCGTCGTCGGGCCCGTCGGCGCCGTCGGGCCAGTAGCCGCTGAACAGGTTGGCGCCGCGGATCTGGATCTCGCCGGGGTCGTCGGCCTCGGTCGCGCCGAGCTCGTGCCCCTCCTCGTCGACGAGCCGGACGTCGATGCCGCGCAGCGCGGCGCCCACCGAGCCCGGCTTGGGCTGCGCGGACAGCAGCGTGCTGGTCACGACCGGCGCCGCCTCGGTCAGGCCGTAGCCCTGGTGCACCGGCACACCGGCCCGGGCGGCGAACTCCTCGACGACCTCCGCCGCGAGCGGCGCGGAGCCGGAGAGCACCATCCGCACCGGTCCGAGCCGCTCGGCCAGCGCGTCGACGTGGCGCCACGCGGCGAACACGGGCGGGGCCACCGGCACCACGCTGCACGCCTCGTCCTCGATCAGGTCGAGGGTCCCCTCCGGGTCGAACCGGTCGGCGAGCACCAGCTTGGCGCGGTGGCGGAGCACGCCGCCCAGGACCGCGTTGAGGCCGTAGACGTGGAACAGCGGCAGCACGCCCAGCACGACGTCGTCGGCGTGGATCATCGGCGGGTCGACCGACGCCACCTGCTCCACGTTGGCCAGCAGGGCCCGGTGGGTGAGCATCGCGGCGCGCGGCAGCCCGGACGTGCCGCTGGTGTAGAGCAGTACGGCGAGCTTCTCCGGGTCGGGGAGCGGCGGCACGGCCCGCACCTCGGCGGGCCGCAGGTCGTCGTACGCGAGCTCGTCGGGGCCGGTCGCCACCCCGTGGCCGACGACCCGTGGAAGGGGCCGCCCCTCGGCGGCGGCGGCCTCGGCCACCTCCCCACGAGCCACCGCGTCCCGGACCGTGCCGACGGTGTCCGCGTCGGCGACCACGAGCCGGGCTCCGGAGTCGGCGAGCAGCCGGGCGACCTCCTCGGCGGTGGAGCCCGGGTTGACCGGCACCGCGACGGCCTGCGCCCGCAGGACCCCGAGGTAGGCGGTGACGAACTCGAGGCGGTTGCCCATCACGATCATCACCCGGTGGCCGGCCAGCACGCCGGCGGCGCCGAGGCCGGTCGCCACCCGGTCGACCTCGCCGTCGAGCTCGCTCCAGGTCAGCCCACGGCCGCCCGCCTCCACCACGGCGAGGCGGTCGGGCAGCTCCGCCGCGGCCGACGTGACCAGCGCGGCCACGTCGGGGGGAGCAGACGCCTCGGACAGCGACATGCGCTCGATCCTACGCGTGTCGCCGCGCCGCGCGCCGGGCGCCGGACGTCTCTACAGTGGCCTCCATGGCCCCGACCGCGGACCGGCACCGTCGGCTCAACCTCCAGCAGCGATCCCGGCTGGCGGGCGAGGCGGCCGCGGGCGCCGCCCCCGGGGGGTCCCCCGGC
>NZ_JBNBPO030000050.1:0-9111 GCF_051280635.3 Nocardioides proteolyticus
GGGTGCGGCCGGGCCGGGCGGGGCTGCCGCCGGTGGGCCGGCCGGCGGCACCGGGTGCGGCGGCTGGGTCGGCTCGTCCAGCAGGCTGCCCGCCGCCGCGGTGGGCGGCGGAGCGGGCTCGCTCGGGCGCGGAGACGCGTCGTCGTACTGCTCCGCGGGCACGACGACCAGCTCGGCTCCGGCCGCCGGCGGACCGCACCGCACGGAGATCCGCTGCTCGATCGGGTACTCCAGGACCCGCTCGCCGTCGACGTAGGTGCCGAACTGGCTGCCGGTGTCGACCAGGAGCCAGCCGTGCGGGGTCGCCCGCAGCTCGGCGTGCTGCCGCGAGACCGACCCGGCGGTGAGCACGACGTCGGCCTCGATGGCGCGGCCGATGCGGAAGAGGGGCTTGCCTTCGAGGCGGAGGACGCGCCCGTCGACCTCGACCACGAGAGCAGACATGGGCGCCACCTTAGGGGTTCACCACGGCGGTCGCCGGTGCCGGGATGGCCGGCTTGTGGACCCGCAGGGTGGCGTTGCGGATCTGCACCTTGGCGCCGTCGACGAGCTCGATCGTCCGGTCGGGCTCGAGGAGGAAGTTCTGGCCGCCCGGGTAGGTCACCGGCCAGGAGAAGTCGGAGGCGTTGTGCAGGCCCCACCGGTCGCGCTGCTCGGGGTGCTGGCGAACCCGGGCCAGGACCGCGGGGTGGTCGATGCCGGAGGTGAGGTGGTCGGAGCGGACGGTGGTCTGCGGACCGACGGCGATCGTCCGTCGTCCCACCTGCAGCAGGTACGGCGGCCGGACCTCGGTCCGGTCCTGCCAGCACACCACGCTGTCGGTGCCGGGACTCCAGAAGTTGGTCGTGCCGCAGGTCGGACAGGCGAGCATGCCGTCGCGGAGCCGGTCCATCGCCTTGATCCACTGGCCCTCGGTGACCCGCGCGCCGGGCTGCTCGAGCCCGTCGACGAACGCCTGCACGAACAGGTCGCGCAGGAACTGCGGGTAGATGTTCCAGTACTGCTGGACGATCTGGCTCGGCCGGTTCTCCGTGCGGGTCGGGTGCATGCAGAAGATCGCGTCGGTGCCGAAGTGGGTCATCAGCCAGTGCGCGTCGCGCATGCCGGCGTCGGTGCGCGCGCCCTCCAGCGGGTGGCCGAGGAAGAGGGCGTAGAACAGCAGCACGGCGAGAGAGTGCCGGTCGGTGTCGGTGTTGGGCAGGGTCCGGTAGGTGGTGTCGCGCACCACCTCCGGGGCCATGAAGTACGGCGTCCCGAGCACCCGCCCCGTCCCGTTGTCGATGCCGACGTTGTCGTTGTCGCAGATCAGCACGTCCCCGTTGGCCGGGTCGAAGAACACGTTGCCGAAGGAGATGTCCCGGTAGCACAGCCCGCGGGCGTGCAGCCGCAGGAAGCTGTAGCTCAGCTGGCGGCACAGCTCGATGATCGAGGAGAACGAGACGTCGAGCGGGTTGCCGTCGCGGTCGGCGTTGAGGAGCAGGTAGCTCAGCTCGAGGAACCGGGGGTGGCGCAGGTGCATGACGTAGCCGAAGCTGGGCTCGGTGGCCACCCGCGCCATGCTCAGCGGCCACAGGAAGCGCTGGTGGGGCGAGCCGATCTCGACCAGCTGCTGCATCTCGTCGTACTGCTGCGCGGTGGCGCTCTCGGGCTTGTACCACTTCAGGGCCAGGGGCTCTCCGGTGTCCCGCTGGACCTCGAACACGTAGCCCTGGCCGCCCTGCCCGAGGAGAGAGGTCACCCGCGCGCGCCCCAACGGGCCGAGGTCCACCTCGACGCCTTCTGCAAGCACCATGGGTGTGCCCGACCTCCGTACCGACTCAGTTCGACTGCGTGCCAATGTATAGCCTCGACAGATCCGGGGAAGTTGAAACGCAGTCCCCACGCCCGGTTCACCGATAGCGTTGGGGTCGAACGACGCAAACCCGACCTGATCGGAAGGAGGGCCGCGATGAGCGACCGGCTCGGCGGTGCACTCGCCCGCAAGCCGCTGCACTTCATCTTCGTGCTCGACGTGTCGGGCTCGATGATGCGCGGCGGGCGGATCCAGGCCCTCAACAACGCCATCACCGAGGTCCTCCCCCACCTCAAGGACGAGGCCCGGGCGAACCCCCACGCGGAGCTGCTGATCCGCGTGCTCGCGTTCGCCAATGAGCCCGAGTGGATCATCGAGCAGCCCACGCCGGTCGACCAGATCCACTGGAAGCGCCTGGAGGCGGTCCCCCGGGGGTTCACCGAGCTCGGCAGCGCCCTGCAGTCGCTCGCCACCGCGCTGGAGAACCTCGACGAGAGCAACAGCGCCTTCCCGCCGGCGATCATCCTGGTCTCCGACGGCCGGCCGACGCAGAGCAGCGGGGTGACCTTCGCCGAGGGCCTCCAGTCGCTGCTCAACAACCGGTGGGGATCCACGGCGGTCCGCCTGGCGCTCGGCGTCGGCCGCGACGCCGACATGCACTCGCTGCGCCGGTTCATCGGTGACGAGGACGTCCCGCTGCTGCGAGCCGACAACCCCGAGCAGCTGGTCGAGTACATCGTGTGGGCCTCGAAGGCGGCCAGCAAGGTCGCGTCCCGTCCGGTCGTCGGGCCGGGCAGCGGCGTGAACGCGGCGCCCCCGAGCCCGATCGGTGACCCGATCTGGAGCACGCTCGCATGACCACCGGCCCGGTCGGCGATCGGAGGCCGGAGGGCACCGAGAGTCCGACCACGGAGACCGGCCTGCCCGGTCGCGGGGAACCCGACCGCACCAGCTGGACCACGCTGTCTGGCTCGACGATCGGCTCGGTGCACGTCCGTGACCAGCTGCCGCTGCAGGACTCCGTGCTCACCTGGAGCGACCACGAGAGCGGTCAGGCGGTCGTCGCGGTCGCCGACGGCCACGGTCACAGGCTGCACTTCCGCAGCGACACCGGCTCCGCGCTGGCGGCGGTCAGCGCCGTCGAGGAGCTGCGCCGGATGCTGCCCGACCTCGACGCTCTCGACGGCCCCGACAACGGCGAGGCGGCGGTCGACCTGCTGACCCGTGCGGGCGCCGCCCTGGTCGACACCTGGGCGACCAAGGTGCGCCACCACCTGGAGGCCAACCCCTACTCGCCCGCGGAGGAGGAGATGGGCGCCGCCGCCGACCCCCTCCGCGCCTACGGCACCACCATCCTCGCCGCCGCGGCCGTCGGCGACCTGATCGCCTTCCTCCAGATCGGCGACGGCGACTCGGTGCTCGTGTCGTCGTACGGCGAGGCGTCCCGGCCGCTGCCCGAGGACCCGGACCTCGACGGGCTGCACACCAGCTCGCTGTGCCAGCCCCGCCCGCTCGACGCACTTCGCGTCGCCGTCGTGGACGCCCGCGTCGACGACGTCGCCCTGGTGTTCCTCTGCACCGACGGCTTCGGCCGGCCCCGGGTCGACTCCGACGGCTGGTGGCGCCAGACCGGCGAGCAGCTGCTGGAGTTCAGCCGGAGCCGGGGCCTGCACTGGGTCCGCGAGCAGCTTCCCGAGTGGCTCGCCGAGCCCGCCCAGGTGGGCGGCGACGACACCACGATGGCCCTGCTCGTCCGCTCCGACGTGGACGGCATCGCCCGACCCGACCTGGCCGACACCGTCCCGGTGCCGGTGGTCGGCGACGGCGGCTGACCCGGCCGAGCCGGCCGAGTCGACCGGGCCGACCGGCCCGGCTCCCGCCTACTTCGGGTCGCTGGGCCACCAGTTCTCGAGCAGCTTGAGGTCGCCGTCGAAGTTGTAGGCGATGCCGTAGCAGTGGCAGTCGGAGTTGTTCCAGTCCCAGTACACCGTGGCCGTCTCGCCGTCGCTGTAGCCGTAGTAGGCGCCCTCGTTGGGGCCCTCGCCGAACTTCCAGGTCGGCGCTCCGCCCTTCTCCTTGGCCTTGTTGTACTGGCTCTTGTAGAACTTCCGGTGCTCGCGCAGACCCTTCTTGGTGCTGAACCGGCCGACGCTCACCGCGACGCCGTCGACGTTGACGTTGCAGGTGTTCTCCTCGGTCTCACCGTCGAAGAAGGTCGCCTGGCGCGAGCAGGTGGAGACGTCCATGTTGATGTTGATGAAGTCGCGGAGCACCTTGTGCCCCGGGTTCACCGGCTCGGTGACCCGCGGCGAGCTGCTGGTGTAGACCGCCTTGAGGGTGTCGAGCTCGGCCCCGCCGGTGCTGGTGATGGTCGCGGCCTGGGGGCCGTTCTTGCTGTCCCAGTACACCAGCGCCGGGTCGGAGCTGCCGGCGTTGGCCGGGTCGAAGAGGTAGAGCGCGGTGGCACCGTTGTCGGTGCTCAGCGTCCCGGCGCGGTGGTCGAGCCGGGTGGTCCGCGCGGCCGTCAGCGCCTGCTCGTCGTTGTAGGTCACCAGGCGCAGCGTGCCGCCGTTGACCGAGCACTCGACGGCCTCCTTCTCGCCGCTGCCGGGCTCGCCGGCCTTGCACTCGGTCGCGCCGGAGGTGATCCGCGTGGCGAGGCTGCTGTAGCGCTCGTCGATCGCCGCGGGGTCGACGTCGACGTCGGGAACGTCCTCGCTCTGTCCGGACCCGCCCGCCTTCTTGCCTCCGTTGTCGTCGCCTCCGGTGGCCAGCACGACACCGGTGACCCCACCGGCGACCACCACGACGCCGGCGACGGCGGCGGCGACCCAGACCCAGGGGCCCTTCTTCTTCGGCGGCGTGCCGTAGCCCGCCGGCGACCCGAAGGGTGCACCAGGTGCCGACGGCGCTCCCGCGCCGTGCGGCTGCCCGAACCCGCCGGACTGGCCGTAGCCGGGTTGGGCGAAGGTCGGCTGGCCGTAGGCGGGCTGCCCCGGCTGCGGGGCGGAGCCGTGTCCGGGCAGCACGGTCGGCGGACCGGCGGTCTGGCCGGGGACGCCGCCGCTGGGCCACACCGTCGACGGCGGCGACTGGACCGGCGGACCGGACGGAGCACCGGGTGCTGCCGTTCCGGGCGGCGGCAGGTGCGACGACGCCGGCCGGCTGGAGCGGTAGCGCATGACGACGGCCTCGGGGACCTTGCCCGCGGCGTAGCCCAGCACGGCGGAGGCCCAGCTCGACGCCGCCTGGTCGTCCCCGCCGCGGTTGCGAGCGAGCCGGAGACCCGCCTCCTCGACCGCGCGGCCCGGGTCGGCACCGCCGTCGATCATCTCGACCAGCGGCGAGAGCGCGTCGAAGCGGACGGCGTCGACGAGCAGGTTGATGTCGCCGGTGGTGGCCTGGTCCTCCGCGAGGACGTCGTCCAGCACCCCGCGGAAGCCGGTGGCGTCGGAGAAGATCGACTTCCCGTGCGCGTCGACCAGCTCCCGGATCGTCTCGTGAAGCTCCATGGTGACTCCTAGACCGTGGTTCCGAGCTCGGCGACCAGGCCGGACGCCCTCTCGGCCACCTCTGCTGCCGTCCGCGGTCGGGCCGTCACGTCGGCGGCCAGGCACGCGGCGATGAGCGACCGAGCGGCCGCGGGGAGGTCCTCCGCGAGCGTGGGCTCGGAGGCCAGGATCGACCGGACCAGCAGCAACGGCTCGGTGCCCTTGAGCTCGCCGTACACCCCCTTGCCGGTGATCGCGAAGTGCAGGGACGCGCCGAGCGACCAGACGTCGCTCGCTCGTGACGCCTGCGCGCCCAGCATGATCGCCGGGTCGGTGAACTCGAGGCCGATCTGGCCGAGACCCGTGGTCACCATGCCCGGCGAGAGCAGCTGGGAGAGCCCGAGGTCGGCGAGCCGGCCGCCGTCCTCGGCGAGCAGGATGTTGGCCGGCTTGATGTCGCGGTGCGCGATGCCGCGCTCGTGGAGCGCGTGCGCCGCCAGGGCCGCGTCGCGGACGGCGGCGACCCGGCGCGTGGTGTCGATGTCGGTGTGCGGGCTCTCGAGCGAGCCGAGCGGGAGGTACTCCATCGCGTAGTAGAAGGCGCCGCCGTGGCGGCCGGCGTCGTAGACCGCCACCAGGCGGTCGGAGTCGGCGACGCTGAAGTGCTTGAGCTCCCGGGTCGCCCGGCGGAAGGCGTCGTCGGACGTCGGTCCGGCGATGACCTTGACGACCACCTCGTCAGCAGCGATCCCGAGTCGCGCTGGTGCCTTGGCGAGGTAGTTGGTGCCGTAGTTCGACTCCCCCAGGGGGCGCACGAACTCGTAGTCAGCGATTCCCTGCACTCGTTCCTCCGTGGCTCTCGGGCAGGCCGCGGCGCGGCCGGGCTCCAGCATGTCACGGTGCCACCGGCGTCCACCCTCGAAACCCGCGAATCCATGCGGGTGTTCTCGATGATTCGGCCCGCACGCAGGTGGGTAGCCGTGTAGCGTTCCCGACGCTCTCAGACCAAGGAGGCACGTTGATCGATCCCTCTGCAGCATCCGTGGTGCCCACCACCGATCCCTCGACCTATCTGCCGGCGCAGCCGATCTCGGGCGACCTGACCGATCAGATGCTTCAGACGGACTTCTGGACCGACGACCTCGTCGCGAGCGCCGGGATCCCCATCGTCGACGTCCCCTTCGTGACGGTCGGTGGGGGCATCGGCAGCTTCGTCACCGTGGACTACCTCCGGATCGCCGGCGTGCCCACGTCGCAGATGCGGGTCCTCGGCACCCTCGACCACCCGTGGCAGACCTACGAGTACCTCACCCGGGTCTCGCAGATCCCGCGTCCGGAGCGGCTGCGCTCGGACTCCGCGTCCCGCCCGGACAACATCTGGGGCTTCCCGTCGTACGGCGTGAGCGAGTTCCTCCGCACCGGCAACGTGAAGGTGCTGTGGAACCTGTTCTCGGAGCCGATCTTCGCCGACTACTACACCCCGAAGGCCGGCCAGGCCTTCGAGTCGATGGAGCGCGAGGCCAACCGGATCGGCTACCAGGAGATGCTCGTCAAGGGCCTCGTGCGCATCGTGCGCCGCAGGTACGGCGGCGGCTACTTCACCATCCTCACGCCCCCTGAGGGGGCGTCGGCGACCAAGCGCGTCGCGTTCCGCTCGCAGTTCGTGCACGTGGCGGTCGGCTACCCCGGCCTGAAGTTCCTCCCGGAGCTGCAGCGCTACCGCACCGAGCACAACGACTACCGCCACATCGTCAACGCCTACGAGGCGCACGAGCACGTCTACGAGCGGCTGCGTCAGCAGCCGAGCACGGTGCTGGTCCGCGGCGGCGGCATCGTCGCCTCCCGCGTGCTGCAGCGCCTGATGGACGACCGGCTCCTGCACGGCGCCCAGACCAACATCGTCCACCTGTTCCGGACCTACATCAACGGGCCCAACGACGGCTACGGCAACGAGAGCGACCCTCGGCCCGGCGGCGGGAAGCCGCGGCTGACGATGCGCCGCCGCGGCGGCGACGGCTGGGCCTACCAGGGGTTCAACTACCCGAAGTCGGTGTGGGGCGGCCAGCTCAAGGCCCAGGTCCGCCAGCTCGAGGGCGAGCAGCGGGCCGAGATCTACAAGCGGATGGGCGGCACCAACACGCCCTGGCGCAAGCTGTGGCAGAAGCAGATGAACCAGGGCCGGCGCGAGGGCTGGTACACCTGCGTGGTCGGCACGGTCGAGGACATGCAGCCCAACGGCGACCGGATCGTCAACCACGTCCGCACCGCGCAGGGCACCGTCCCGATCGAGGCGGACTTCGTCATCGACTGCACCGGCCTCGAGGCCGACATCGCCGAGCACCGCCTGCTCAAGGACCTCCTCGAGCACGGTGGCGCGAGCCGCAACCCGATCGGGCGGCTCAACGTCGACCGCACCTTCGAGCTGATCGGCACCCGCTCCGGCAACGGCGTGATGTACGCCTCCGGCGCCACGACCCTCGGCGGCTACTTCCCCGGCGTGGACACCTTCCTCGGCCTGCAGGTGGCGGCGCAGGAGATCTACCAGGACCTCGCGAAGCGGGGCTTCGGCAAGCGCATCGGGCCGGTCCGCTCGACGGTCCAGTGGTGGAAGTGGCTGGCAGGGAAGGCGCCGTGAGCGCCGCGCTGACCGTCCCCGTCCACGAGCACTGCGAAGGAGCCAGCTGATGTTGCCCACCCTCAACGGTCGCCTGCAGACCCGCGTCTTCATGCTGGTGGTGTTCGGCGGCCTGATCACGTTCGTGCTGACGCCGATCCTTCCCGGCGGCTTCGGCTTCGACGGCGAGAGCTACAAGATCACCTACGCCATCCTCGGGACCGTGCTGGTCCTCGGCGTCCTCTGGGAGTTGGTCTACCACGCGATCCAGCAGCTGCGGTGGGAGAAGGACTGGCCGACGATGTTCGGCCTGATCACGGCTCTCAACGAGGGGGCGCTGGTCTGGCTGTTCCTGGAGCTGGGCTGGATCCCCGGCATCGACGTGGAGAACCCGCCCGCATCGGTGTTCTGGGCGTTCTTCATCGACTTCTCCGTGATCTGGATCGTTATCTGGGTCTGGACCAACGGCCCCATGCGGGTGCCCTTCATCCGCTGGCGCTTCTTCGGTGGAAGGATCGTGTGAAAGCCATGACCGCAGCCTCTGCAGACGAGTGGACCCGAGCGGTCGTCGTCCCCGGACCCGGCGAGGGCACCCTCGCGCGGATCGGGCCGGTCGTCCTCCTCGTCGGCTCCACCGACCCCGACGTGGTCAAGCCCTACCTCGAGCACGCACGGATGGTCGCCGCGAACGGTGGCCAGGGCCGCCAGCTGGTGCGGGGCTACGCGCTGATGCTGTCCACCGCGGTCGACCAGTCCCCCGGCTTCGCGGCGCTCGCGCCGCACACCACCGGACTGGCCGTCTTCGTGGACGGCGACGTCCGGGTCACCGTGGACGACCAGGAGATCTCGGGCGCCGACAGCCTCGCCTGGGTGGAGCGGCTGATCCCGTGGCCGGTCGGGGCGATCCGCGTGACGCTGGCCGGCGCCGAGGCGCCGGCCGACGGCTCGTCGTACCGCCTGGACGGCGGGGTCGTGCCCGCCGGGTCGTTCTCCGTGGCGTCTCTCGACGTCGCGGGCGCGGACGGCGGGAGCATGGTCGCCGCCGCGCCGCCGGTCCAGCCCACCGACCAGATGACCGGGGACCAGCACGGTGCCGAGGAGACCGGCGAGATGCCGGCAGCGTCCCAGCCCGCAGCGTCCCAGCCGGCAGCGCCCGAGCCGGCCCCGCAGCCGGCCCCCGCGCCCCCCGCCGCCGCTCCTCCGGCGCCACCGGC
>NZ_JBNBPO030000051.1:0-8777 GCF_051280635.3 Nocardioides proteolyticus
GAGGTGGGCCCCACCCGGGACAAGGGTTAGGTCCCGCCGGCGGGGGCGCGGGGGCTGTTGGAGGGAATAACCCCCCCCCGGGCCGGCCCCCCAGGGGGGGGGGCCCCCCCTGCTGCGCGTCCGGCTCGGGGGAACCCGGTGGCGCGATGCAACCGGAGGCCGGTTCTGGGCGTATCCCCTGCGACACCACCCACCGACTCGGGACCACACAGAAAGGGGTGCGCCGTGCACGTCCGCCGGTCCGCCCAGCTCCTCCTCGCCGCCGCCCTCGCGGCCCCCGCCCTGCTCACCGCCTGCGGCGAGGGTCCGGCGGTCCCGGCCGCCGCCGGGTCCGTCCCGGACGGCGTCTCCGCCGAGCACCTGCTCACCGACGACGACACCGTGTACGTCGAGGGCGCCGCCGACTGGTTCGCGACCAGCACCTGGACCCGCGCCGGTCAGGAGCTGTTCGGCCCCTGCGCGATGACCGGGCTCGCCGACACCGGCGCCACCAGCGTGGCGGGCCGGGAGTTCGAGCTCCGCAACCTCGAGCCGGACGCGCCCGCCGTGCGCGGGGACCGGCTGACCCAGGTGGTCGCGGAGTATCCCAGCGAGGCCGCCGCGATCCGCGCGTGGTCGACGGTCAACGGCTGGCTGGAGGAGTGCACGGGCCGCCCCGACGAGTTGACGGACTACCGGGCGCTGCAGACCCGCAAGGTCCCCGTGCCGGAGGCCGACGCCGTGGTGACCGACTCCCACTTCGGGCCGCTGCCCGCGGAGCTCCGCGACGGCGACGCCACCCACCTCATGGAGACCGGCGTGCTGCGGGTGGGCGACCGGCTGACCGTGGTCACGTCCGTCGTCGTCGGCAGCGACTACGACTTCATCGGGGGGACCCCGGTCGAGCGGATGCTGGTGCCGGCAGCGGAGCGGCTGAGCCGCTGAGTCACTGAGCCAGGAAGGGCCCCGGCCCGGACACGACGAAGGTCCGCCACCTGTGGGGGTGGCGGACCTTCGTCACTCGGCGGTTCAGAGGCCCTGAAGGATCTCCCGCGCGAGCTGGGCCGTCGCCGACGGCGTCTTGCCGACCTTGACGCCGACCGCCTCGAGGGCCTCCTGCTTCGCGGCGGCGGTGCCGGCGGAGCCGGACACGATCGCGCCGGCGTGGCCCATCGTCTTGCCCTCGGGCGCGGTGAAGCCCGCGACGTACCCGACGACCGGCTTGGTGATGTTGGCCTTGATGTAGTCGGCCGCACGCTCCTCGGCGTCGCCGCCGATCTCACCGATCATCACGATGACCTTGGTCTCCGGGTCGTCCTCGAACGCCTGGAGCGCGTCGATGTGGGTGGTGCCCACGATCGGGTCGCCGCCGATGCCGATGGCGGTCGAGAACCCGAAGTCCCGCAGCTCGTACATCATCTGGTAGGTCAGCGTGCCCGACTTGGACACCAGGCCGACCGGCCCCTTGCCGGCGATCGTGTGCGGCGTGATGCCGGCGAGGGACTCCTCGGGGGTGATGATCCCCGGGCAGTTCGGGCCGATCATCCGCGTCTTCTTGCCCTGCAGGTAGGACCAGACCTCGGCGCTGTCCTGCACCGGCACGCCCTCGGTGATCACGACGATGAGCGGCATCTCGGCGTCGATGGCCTCGATGCAGGCGTCCTTGGTGAACGCCGGCGGCACGAACAGCACCGACACGTCGGCACCGGTCTCGGCCATGGCCTCCTTCACCGAGCCGAAGACGGGGAGCTCCACGTCGTTGCCCGCGCTGTCGACGTGCGACACCGTGGTGCCGGCCTTGCGGGCGTTGACGCCACCCACGATCTGCGCGCCGGACTGGAGCATCAGGGCGGTGTGCTTGGCACCCATCCCGCCGGTGATGCCCTGGACGATGATCTTGCTGTCCTTGTTGAGGTAGATGGACATCTCTTGGTTCTCTCTATCCCGTCTCAGGCGTTCGCGAGCTCGGCGGCCTTGTCGGCGGCACCGTCCATGGTGTCCACCAGGGTCACGAGCGGGTGGTTGGCGTCGGTCAGGATCTTGCGACCGAGCTCGACGTTGTTGCCGTCGAGACGGACCACGAGCGGCTTGGTGGCGGCGTCGCCGAGGATCTTCAGCGCCTCGACGATGCCGTTGGCGACCTCGTCGCAGGCGGTGATGCCGCCGAAGACGTTGACGAAGACCGACTTGACCTGCTCGTCGTTGAGGATCACGTCGAGGCCGTTGGCCATCACCTGCGCGTTCGCGCCGCCGCCGATGTCCAGGAAGTTCGCCGGCTTGACGCCGCCGTGCTTCTCACCGGCGTAGGCCACCACGTCGAGCGTGCTCATCACGAGGCCCGCGCCGTTGCCGATGATGCCGACCTGGCCGTCCAGCTTGACGTAGTTGAGGCCGAGGTCCTTGGCCTTGGACTCCAGCGGGTCGGCCTCCTCCCGGATCACGAACTCCTCGTGGTCGGGGTGCCGCACCTCGGAGGCGTTGTCGTCGAGCGAGACCTTGCCGTCGAGCGCCTCGAGCTTGTCGCCGGCCAGCCGCGCGAGCGGGTTGACCTCGACCAGGGTCGCGTCCTCCTCGGCGAAGACCTTGAAGAGCTTCTCGATCATCTCCACGGCCTGCTCGAAGACCGGCTCGGGGAACGCGGCCTCGGTGGCGATCTCGCGCGCCTTGGCGGCGTCGACGCCGGCGCCCGGGTCGATCGGGATCTTCTTGACCGCGTCGGGGTTCGTGCGGGCGACCTCCTCGATCTCCACACCGCCCTCGACGGACGCGATGCACAGGTACTGCCGGTTGGACCGGTCCAGCAGGAAGGAGAAGTAGTACTCCTCCTCCGGCGGGGTCGCCGGCGTGACCAGCACCCGGTTGACCGTGAGGCCCTTGATCTCCATCCCGAGGATGTTGGACGCGTGCTCGAAGGCCTCGTCGGCGGTCTTGGCGATCTTGACGCCGCCCGCCTTGCCGCGGCCGCCGGCCTTGACCTGGGCCTTGACGACGGTCACGCCACCGAACTCCTCGGCGGCCGCCCGCGCGTCCTCGGCCGTCTCGACGACCGTGCCCAGGGTGGTGGTCACGCCGTGCTTGGCGAAGAGCTGCTTCGCCTGGTACTCCATCAGGTCCACTGATACGTCCTCACATCGAGAGTCAGGTGCGGTGCGCGCCGCGGCACACCCCCGGGCACACTAGCCCCGCAGCCGTCGCGCGATAAGACCTGGCCCTGCCAGAGTGACCACCGTCACCCGCCCGCTCCGGGGTCCTCGCCCGTCCACAGGTTCTTCGCCGTAGGATTTCGAGGCACTGCCGGCATCGGTTAGGGTCGGCACGCACGTTTCACCCGGCCGTCACCCGACGGCCACCTCCGTCGGAGCCATTCTCGGGCGCCTCGGACGAGCAGGGCGGGCGAAGCGACCGGACCACCGTCCCCCACCATGGAGTCAGCAGTCGATGGGTAACCACCGAGCGGACCACCGCGCCCCGCGCCGCCGCTCGGCCCCCCGTGCCGCTTCCCGGGACAGGTACGTCGGCAAGCGCGTCGCCGGTCGCGAGGCGCAGGCCCCGCCCGTCGAGCAGGCCGTCGAGCCGGTCGTCGCGCGGAGGGTCGAGCCGGTCGAGACCTCGCGCGTGGACCGCTCTCGCGTCGTCCGGGCCGAGGACCGGGCCGAGGTGATGCGGTCAGTGACCCGCACCCCGACCGTCGAGCTTCCCGCGCTCCGCGACATCCCGCTGGTCGACCCGCTGACCGACTCCACCACGGCGCTGCGCGCCGTACAGCCGGGTCGGCGCCGCGCGGTGCGGCACGCCGGCTCCCGCGGCCCGCTGTTCCGGGGGCTGCCGTCGCTGCCGGTCGCGGTGGGCGTCACCACGCTCGCGATCGCCGTGGGCGGCGTGCTCACCTCCCCCGGCGACCCGCAGCTGGCGGCCGGCACGGAGCGGCTCGTCGCCGCCAACGCGCTCACCGGCTCCTTCGGCACCGCCTCCTTCGGCACCCGCGGCGAGACGGTCAGCCGCGACTCCGACCGCGACGCCCTGGCGCAGGCCACCGGCAGCGACGTGGTCGCCGAGGCCGAACGCCACGCCGAGGAGCGCAACAGCGCGCTCGGCGCGCTCGCACGGGACGCCGAGAAGGAGGCCGGCAAGATCGCGCTGAACCAGTGGGTGGTCCCGATCGAGCCCGGTGCCTACCGGCTCACCGCCACCTTCGGTCAGTACGGGCTGTGGTCGAGCTACCACACCGGCCTCGACTTCGCCGCCCCCAGCGGCACCCCGATCCGGGCCATCGCCAACGGCGTGGTGACCGAGGTCGGCTCCGACGGCGCCTACGGCAACAAGACGGTGCTCACCCTCGAGGACGGCACCGAGATCTGGTTCTGCCACCAGACCTCCTTCGCGGTCGAGGAGGGCGACACCGTCCGCAGCGGCGAGGTCATCGGCTACGTCGGCAGCACCGGCAACAGCACCGGCCCGCACCTGCACCTCGAGGTGCGTCCCGGCGGCGGCGACCCGCTCGACCCCTACGCCGCGCTCCGCGCCCACGGCGTCGACCCGTAGGCCCAGCGCCCAGCCGCCCGCCGGGCGTCGTCAGAGCTTGTCGACCGGCGCGTAGCGCAGCAGCAGGCGCTTGACGCCGTCGCTGCCGAAGTCGATGGAGGCGACCGACTTCTCGCCCGCACCCTCGACCGAGACGACGGTGCCGAGCCCGAACGAGTCGTGCGTGACGCGGTCGCCCGGCGCTAGCACCGGCACCGGCTTGGCCGTCCGCGCCTTCGCGGCGGCGTCGGCACGCGCGGCGGCGGAGCTGAAGTTGCGGCGACCCGCCGCGGTCGGGCTGCCGAGACGCGTACCGCCTCCGGCGTCGTACGCGCGGCCCTCGGCGGCGAAGGTGGGGCGCGACCACCGGGTCTGGTCGGCCTCGGTGCGGCGCCAGTCGACGAGGTCGGCGGGCAGCTCGGAGAGGAACCGGGAGGCCGGGTTGTGCGCCGGCGCCCCCCAGGCGGAGCGGACGACCGCGCGGGAGACGTAGAGGCGCTGCCGGGCGCGGGTGACGCCGACGTACGCCAGCCGGCGCTCCTCCTCGAGCTCGGGCCGGTCACCGAGTGCACGGGAGTGCGGGAAGACGCCGTCCTCCATGCCGGTGAGGAAGACGACGGGGAACTCCAGCCCCTTCGCCGTGTGCAGCGTCATCAGGGTGACCACGCCGGTGTCCTCCGGCGCGTCCGGGTCGTCGGGGTCCGGCGCGTCGGGGATCTGGTCGGCGTCGGCCACCAGCGCGACCCGCTCGAGGAAGTCGCCGAGGCCGGGCTCGACGATGCCGGCGTCGACGTCGGCGGGGTCGGCCGACGGGCCGGCCACCGGGTCCTCGGCGAACTCCCGCGCGACGGCGACGAGCTCGCCGAGGTTCTCGACCCGGGTGGCGTCCTGCGGGTCGTCGGAGGCCTCGAGACCGGCGAGGTAGCCGGACCGGTCGAGCACGGTCTCCAGGATCACGTCGGGCCGCTCCCGCGCCGCCACCATCTGCTGCAGCTCCTGCACCATCGCGACGAACTGCTCGATGTTGGTCTGGCTGCGGGTCGCCAGGCCCGGTGCCTCGTCGGCCCGCTGCAGCGCCTCCCAGAAGGTGATCCGCTCGCGGGTGGCCAGCGCGTTGACGCACTCCACGGCCCGGTCGCCGATGCCCCGCTTGGGGGTGTTCAGGATCCGGCGCAGCGAGACCTGGTCGTCGGGGTTGGCCAGCATCCGGAGGTAGGCGAGGGCGTCGCGGACCTCGCGCCGCTCGTAGAACCGGACGCCGCCGACGACCTTGTAGGGCAGGCCGGTGCGGATGAAGATCTCCTCGAACACCCGCGACTGGGCGTTGGTGCGGTAGAAGACCGCCACGTCGCTGGGGCGCAGCCCCGCATCGGTGAGCCCGTCGATCTCCTCGGAGACGAACCTGGCCTCGTCGTGCTCGTCGTCGGCGACGTAGCCCACGATCCGCTCGCCGTCGCCCGCGTCGGACCACAGCCGCTTGGGCTTGCGCCCCTCGTTGCGCTCGATGACGGCGTTGGCCGCGGTCAGGATCGTCTGCGTGGAGCGGTAGTTCTGCTCGAGCAGGATCGTCCGGGCGTCGGGGAAGTCCTTCTCGAAGTCCAGGATGTTGCGGATGTCGGCGCCGCGGAAGGCGTAGATCGACTGGTCCGCGTCACCGACCACCATCAGCTCCGCCGGGGGCACGCGGTCGGCCGGCACGCCGTCCAGCGTGTCGGGGTCCAGCGGCTCCTCGAGGTCCTGTCCGCACAGCTGGTGGATCAGGGCGTACTGCGCGTGGTTGGTGTCCTGGTACTCGTCGACGAGGATGTGGCGGAACCGCCGGCGGTAGGTCTCCCGGATCTCCGGCCGCGCCTGGAACAGCCGGACGGTCTCCATGATGAGGTCGTCGAAGTCGAGGGCGTTGGCCTCGCGCAGCCGGCGCTGGTAGGTCTGGTAGGCCGCCGCGTAGGTCTCGTCGATCGAGTTGCGCGCGTCGGCCGCCACCTCGTCGGGGTCGCGCAGCTCGTTCTTGTGGTTGCTGATCCAGTGCAGCACCGGGCCCGGCTGGTAGCGCCGCGGGTCGAGGTCGAGGTCGTTGAGCACCAGCGTGATCAGCCGCTTCTGGTCCTGCGCGTCGTAGATCGAGAAGTTCGACCGCAGTCCGCCGCCGACGAGGTGCTCGGCCTCCTTGCGCAGGATCCGCACGCACGAGGAGTGGAAGGTGCTCACCCACATGATCCGGGCCCGGTTGCCGACGAGCTCGGAGACCCGCTCCTTCATCTCGGCCGCGGCCTTGTTGGTGAAGGTGATCGCCAGGATCGAGCCCGGGTGCGCGTTGCGCTGGGAGATCAGCCACGCGATCCGCCGCGTCAGCACCCGGGTCTTGCCCGAGCCGGCGCCCGCGACGACGAGGAGGGGCGGGCCGGAGTGCTGGACCGCCTGCCGCTGCGGCTCGTTGAGCCCGTCGAGCAGCTCGTCGGGGCCCAGACCGCGCCGGGCCGCGGCTCCGCCGTCGCTCGGGGCGCTCTCGGACCGGGGCGTCGTCGGCGTCGTACTCATGCTGCGACCAGCGTACGGCGCCGCACCCCCAGCTGCTCCGGCCGGGCGGCCGAGCGGCGGCGTCGCTCAGCTGGCGTGCGCCGGCGACCAGAGCACGGCGATGCACACGTTGGCGATCGCGAGCAGCAGGAGACCCGCCCACAGGCCCTGCGGGATTCGCGGCTTGCGCAGATTGGCCATCACCAGCACCAGCAGCACCAGGCCGACCAGCAGCTTCACGCCGATCTTGGCGTGGTTGACGTCCTCGTCGCCGGCCTCCAGCACGCCGACCAGGAACAGCCCGGTCAGGAACGCCGTGCCGACCCCGTCGCGCATGACGCCGTTGACCCGCTTCTCGCCCTCCCGCGCCTGGACGAGCAGCCCGCCGATCAGCGCGGCGAAGCCGAGGATGTGGAGGATGAGCAGGATCAGGCGCAGGGTCTCCATGGGCTGCACTCTAGGGCGTCCGCTGCCGCGGACGGACGACCGGTCAGCGCCCGGTGGCGGAGAAGTGCTGGTAGTCCTTGAGGGTCCGCCAGGCCCCGCCCCAGCTCCACCCGATCCGAGCGAACTCACGCACCGCCACCGAGTCGGGCCGGATGATCCCGGGCTGGCGCCGCGACCGGTCGAGATAGGCCGAGGCGAGCTCGGGCAGCACCAGGTCGCCCTTGTGGTAGGGGTTGAGGAACGGGTTGATGTCGATGGCCAGGCCGTAGGCGTGGGCCGACCACGTCGTCGTGCCCCGCGACGCCCGGCACACGAGGGCGGCGGTGTTGTTGCCGTCGCCGGTGGGGTGCGCCTCGAGGTCGGCCGTGGTCGGCAGCCGCATCTCCTCGATCGGGAAGTCCGCGCGGAACAGCGCCCGGAACACCGACACCACGTCCTCGGCCTCGACCGCGGCCAGGACCAGCTCGCCGGTGTGGGCCTCGCCGTCGAAGCCGCGGAACGTCACGGTCACGTAGCGCAGGCCCTCGAGGTCGACGGGACACCGTGGGGACCACGTCTCGCCCATCCGGCGCCGGATCTGCGGGGTCACCGGTCCGATCGTCGCGTGGAACCGGCCGTCCGCCGGCGGGGGCAGCAGGTCGCGGGTCGGGAACCGCCGCACGCGCAGCTCCGGCGGCGTGGGCAGCACCTGGCCGAATCCGTCGGGGCGCAGCGGCAGCGGCGTCGCGCCCAGCTCCCACTGCGAGTACGACGCCGACGACCCGTCCGGCGACGGCCGGCCGGTCGCGGAGCCGGTCCCCGACCGGCCCGTCGGGTCCGCGCCCGGGGTCGCCGTCGCGCCGTCCGTCGTCTCCGGTGACCGGGACGCCTCCGGTGCGTCGGCGCCGGGTCCGCCGGTGCAGGCAGCGGCGAGCAGCGCGGCGGACAGCGCCAGGCCGGCCAGCGCCCCGGCCGTCCGGCGGTGGGTCACAGCAGGCGCCGATCCGACGCCCACCGGGTCAGCTCGTGGCGCGACGACAGCTGCAGCTTGCGCAGCACGGACGACATGTGCGTCTCGACGGTCTTGATCGAGATGAACAGCTCCTTGGCCACCTCCTTGTAGGAGTAGCCGCGGGCGATCAGGCGCATCACCTCGCGCTCCCGCTCGGTGAGCCGGTCGAGGTCCTCGTCCACGCTGGCGAGGTCGGCGGAGAGGCCGGCTCCGGCGAACGCATCGAGGACGAAGCCCGCGAGCCGCGGGGAGAACACGGCGTCGCCCTCCGCCACCCGCCCGATGGCGTCCACCAGCTCCGGCCCGGTGATCGTCTTGGTGA
>NZ_JBNBPO030000052.1:0-7265 GCF_051280635.3 Nocardioides proteolyticus
CACCACCCCCCGCGCTCCGCCCCCGCCCCCGCCGCCCCCCCCCCCCCGGCCCCCGCCCGCCCCCCCCCCCCCCCCCCCCCCCCCCCCCCCCCCCCCCCCCCCCCCCCCCCCCCCCTCGACCGTGGGGCCGCCCTCCAGCCGGTCGATGATCGTGGACCTGGTGACGACGACGTCGCCGGTCGCGCGGTCGCGGAACGCCACCGGCTCGTACCTCGGGTGGATGCCCTGCTGCATCGGCTTCCTTTCCTATAGAATGAGAATCGTTCTCAACTATGCCAGAGGGGATCCCCGCTGTCACCGGTGTCCCAGCTGCACGGCTGGCCGCGTGGCTTCGCGCGCAAGACCGGCACCTCCCGCATCCGGTTCCGGGAGATGGCCTACCGTGGCGAGCTGCCCGGCATCACGAAGTCCAGCTGGTGACCACCAGCCGGCTGCCGGACGTGCGGCGCCCGCCGCACGTCACCAACCCGACACAGGAGACACCATGAACCGCACCGAGCTCGTCGACGCCGTCGCCGAGGAGACCGGCCTGTCCGCCGCCGACACCGCCAAGGCCGTCTCCGCGGCCCTCGACAAGATCGCCCGCACCGTCGCGGAGGGCGAGTCCGTCGCGCTGTCCGGCTTCGGCACCTTCGAGCGCCGCGAGCGGTCCGCCCGCTCCGGCCGCAACCCCCAGACCGGCGAGGCGATCGAGATCGCCGCCACCCAGGCCCCGGCGTTCAAGCCGGCCGCCGCGTTCAAGCGGCTGGTCGCCGGCGACTGACCCTCGCCCGGCGTGCCGGGCGGACGCAGCCGCGCCGCCCGGCAGCCGCCCGCCCGGCAGCCGTGAGAAAGGCTCCGCGGCAGCGCGCCGGGCCGTCCCAGGCCCGACCGCGGGGCGTGAAAGGGTGACGCCATGGGGCACGGACACTCCCACCGGGCGGCCGGCGGTGCCGACGACATCCGGATCGGGTCCACCGCCCGGGTCGCGCTCCTCGCCGGACTCGGCCTCGCCCTGGTCGCCACCGTCGTCGGTCTGGTGCTCTGGTGGCCGTCCAGCGACGCGGTCTCCGAGCGCGCGGAGGCCGGTGGTGCGGCCGCCCGGTTCGCCGCGCCGGGCGTGACCTTCCCAGTCGGCGAGGTGCTCGCCGTGGCCGAGCCCTGCGTCGGTGAGGAGTCCCCCGACGCGACCGGATGCGGCCGGCTCGAGGTCGCGGTCGACGACCGGACCGTCGCCGTGGACGTGCCGCCCGAGGTGCTGGACTCCGGGATCGCCCCGGGCGACCGGGTCGAGCTGCTCAAGAGCCCGCCCACCGAGGGCGCTGACGGGGCCGACGGGGCCGACGGGGCTGGTGACGCCGGCCCGCAGTACTCCTACTTCGCCATCGACCGTGACCGCACGCTGGGCTGGCTCACCGTCCTCTTCGTCCTCGTGGTGCTGGCCATCGCCCGCTGGCGCGGGCTCTTCGCCCTGACCGGACTGGTCTTCGGCGGCGTCGTGGTGTGGTGGTGGCTGCTGCCCACGCTGCTCGACGGCGCGCCCGGTGTGGGGGTCGCGATCACCGGCGCCTCGGCGATCATGTTCGTGGTGCTCTACACCACCCACGGCTTCTCGCTGCGGACCAGCACCGCACTGGCGGGCACCCTGATCGGCGTGATGCTGACCGCCGGCATCGGGACGCTCGCGGTGTCGCGGACCCGGCTCACGGGCATCTCCGACGAGTCGGGCGCGGTGCTGTCGACGTTCGGGGCGCTGGACTTCCAGTCGCTGCTGGGATGCGCGCTCGTGATCGCCGGCCTCGGCGTGCTCAACGACGTCACGATCACCCAGGCCTCGGCCGTGTGGGAGCTGCGGGCAGGCTCGCCCGAGGCCTCGCGGGGGCAGGTCTTCGCGAGCGCCATGCGGATCGGTCGCGACCACATCGCCTCGGCGATCTACACCATCGTGTTCGCGTACGTCGGCACGGCGGTCACCCTGCTGATGGTGCTCCGGGTCTACGACCGGCCGTTGATCGAGCTGCTGTCGACCGAGCAGCTCGCCGAGGAGGTGGTGCGGACGCTCGCCACGTCGATCGGGCTGGTGCTCGCCGTGCCGATCACCACCGGCCTGGCCGCGCTCGTGGCCGCCCCGGCGCGAGCGACCGACGCCGCGGCGACCGACGCCGCGGCGGCCGAAGCCGGGCCGGCGACGGCCTGAGGGACGCCCGGTCCCCGGCGAGCCGCCGGACCGGTCCGGGTCCGGTTCAGAGCGTCGGCTCCGACCAGGCCAGCTGCACCACCTCGGTGCCGCGGTCGCGGGTGACCAGCCGTCCCCGGCCCGGCTGCGCCGGCGCCGGCCGGAGGTTGCCGATCAGCGGACCCTCCTCGCGGTTCCCGGAGAGCAGGAGACCGGGCATCGCCAGGTCGCGCATCGACTGGATCACCGGCTCGTAGAGCGCGCGCGAGGCGCCGCCGGAGCGGCGAGCGACCACGACGTGCAGGCCGACGTCGCGGGCCTGCGCCATCAGCGGCTGCAGCAGCGCGACCGGCGAGCTCTGCTGGGTGGCGACGAGGTCGTAGTCGTCGACCACCACGAACACCTCGGCCCCGCTCCACCAGGAGCGGTTACGCAGCTGCTCGGGCGTCACGTCCGGTCCGGGGATCCGGTTCTGCAGATAGGTCGCCAGGTCGCTGAGCGCCGGCTGCGCCTGGGTCGCGGAGGTGAGGTAGTTGAGCAGGTAGTCCTCGGGCACCTCGCCGAGGAGGGAGCGGCGGTAGTCGACGAGCACGATCTGCGCCTCCTTGGGGGTCCGGGTGCGCATCACCTCGTGGCAGTAGCCGCGGAGCAGGTTGGACTTCCCGGACTTGCCGTCGCCGAAGACCAGCAGGTGCGGCTCGGCGTCGACGTCGAGGCCGACCGGGGCGAGCTCCTTCTCGTTGACGGCCAGCACCAGCTGCCGGCCGGTGTGGTCGCCCGCGAGCGAGCGCACCTCGTCGAGGCCGATCCGGTCGGGCAGCAGGCGCAGCTTGGGACCGGCCGGGCCCCGCCATGCCTGGGCCACGGCCGCGACCAGCGCGTCCACGCCGTCGCCCAGGTCGTCGGCGCCCGGCCGCCCGTCGATGCGCGGCAGCGCGCCGAGGAAGTGCAGCTTGCCCGGCACCAGCCCGCGCCCGGGCCGGCCCATCGGCACCAGCGCTGCGACCTTGCGGTCGATCTCGGAGTCGATGGCGTCGCCGAGCCGCAGCTCGAGCCGGGTGCCGAGCAGGTCGCGCATCGCCGCGCGGAAGTCCGCCCACCGCGTGGCCGCGGCGACGACGTGCAGGCCGAAGGTGAGGCCGCGGCCGGCGAGCTGCTGGATCTCGAGCTCGAGGTCGTCGAAGTCCGCCCGCAGGGTGCCCCACCCGTCGACGACCAGGAAGACGTCGCCGTACCCGTCGTCGGCCCGGCCCTGCGCGCGCCGGCTCCGGTAGGTCTCGATGGAGTCGATGCCCTGGCTGCGGAAGTAGGCCTCCCGCCGATCCACGACGCTGCGCACCTCGGCCACGATCCGGCGCACCACCTCCGGCTCCGACCGGCTGCCGACACCGGCGACGTGGGGCAGCGCGGCCAGCGGGGCGAACGTGCCGCCGCCGAAGTCGAGCACGTAGAACTGCGACTCCAGGGGTGTCGTGGTGAGTGCGAGGCTGGTGACGACCGTGCGCAGCAGGGTGCTCTTGCCGCTGCGGGGGCCGCCGACCACCGCGACGTGGCCGGCGGCGCCGCCGAGCCCCACGGTGAGCGTGTCGCGGCGCTGCTCGCGGGGCCGGTCGACCGTGCCGAGCGGCACGGTCAGCCCGCCGGCGTTGCGCCACTGCAGGGAGACCAGGCCCAGCTCCGGGTGCGGGGCCAGGTCGGGCATCAGCTGGTCGAGGGTGTCGGGCCGGTCCAGAGGCGGCAGCCAGACCTGGTGGGCCGCAGGGCCGCGCCCCTCCATCCGGCCCACGGCGACGTCGAGCAGCGACTCGCCCTGGTCGCCGCCGTCGGCCCGCGCGGGCGCCGGTGCCTCGTCGGGGTCGGGCTCGTCGAAGGTCTGCACCTCCGAGACGGTGAACGGCAGGATGCCGCGCACCTTGCCGCCGCTGTCGCGGTGCACCCGCCGCCGGCTCGCCTGCGGCGGGCCCGAGACGTACGCCGCCTTGAACCGGGTCAGCGACGTCGGGTCGGGCTTCAGGTAGCCGAGGCCGGGCACCGCCGGCAGCTCGTAGGCGTCGGGCACGCCGAGCACGGCCCGCGACTCCTGGGCGCTGAAGGTGCGCAGCCCGACCCGGTAGGACAGGTGGGACTCGAGGCCGCGGAGCCGGCCCTCCTCCAACCGCTGGGAGGCCAGCAGCAGGTGCAGGCCGAGCGACCGGCCGAGCCGGCCGATGGCGACGAAGAGGTCGATGAACTCCGGCTTCGCCGACAGCATCTCGGAGAACTCGTCCACGACGAGGAACAGCGAGGGCAGCGGCGCGAGGTGCGCGGACTCCGGGTCGCCGGACGTGCGCGCCTTCTCGTAGTCGCGGATCGAGGCGAAGTTGCCGGCCTCGCGCAGCAGCTCCTGGCGGCGCACCATCTCGCCCGACAGGGCGTCCTGCATGCGGTCGACCAGCGTGAGCTCCTGGGCGAGGTTGGTGATCACCGCGGAGACGTGCGGCAGGTCGGCCATGCCGGCGAACGTGGCGCCACCCTTGAAGTCGACCAGCACCATGTTCAGCTGCTCGGGGGAGTGGGTCATCGCGAGGCCGAGCACCAGGGTGCGCAGGAACTCCGACTTGCCGGAGCCGGTCGCGCCGATCACCAGGCCGTGCGGGCCCATGCCCTGCTGGGCGGACTCCTTGATGTCGAGGTGCACCGGGTTGCCGCCGTCGCCCACGCCGATCGGGATCCGCAGCCGGTCGCGCGCCGGGCGCGACCGCCAGGCCGCCGCCGGGTCGAACCGGTGCACGTCGCCGAGGCCGAGCAGGTCCATGAAGTCGGTCGGTGCAGTGATGTCGGCGGCCTCGTCGCCCACCGACGCTCCGGCGCTTGGGGTGAAGAGCGGCGTCAGCCGGCGCGCCAGGGCCTCGGCCGTGGCCAGGCTGCACTGGTCGCCCTTCGCGCGCACCGGCTCGGTCCGCAGTCGTACGGCGACCAGGGGCACCGACGACGCCGCCGACCCGGCCGGCCGTCCGTCGCCGCCCGGCACCGGGCGGTCCTCGATCTCCAGCCGCAGCGCGGTCGCGCTGTCGAGCTCCCCCCAGCGCGCCGGAAGGTCGACGACGGTGACGCCGTGCAGCCCGTCGGGCGGGATGACGTGGTTGCCCGGCGGCAGCGCGGCGCCGTCGGTGACGAGCAGGATGTGCGGGATCGCCGGCCGCTCGTCGGCGCCGAAGCGCGGCCGCTCGCCGAGGTCCGGGGGCAGCATCTGCGCCAGGTCGGTCAACGACGTGGTCACCATCCGCGCCGGCCCGACCGCGTCGTTGTGGTGCTGGCTGTGCGCGTGGGGCAGCCACTTCACCCAGTCCCAGTGGGCCAGCGTCGCGTCGGAGGCGAGCACCGCGACCTGGAGGCTCTCCGGCGACTGGAACGCCGCCGCCGAGCAGAGCAGCGCCCGGGCGAGGGACCGGGCCTCCTCCTCCCCGCCGCAGACCTCGATCCGGTCGAAGGCGCGCAGGTCGATCGACGCCGGCAGGTCCGGCTGGATGCGGTGCACGACCAGCAGCCGGTGCAGCGCGGACGCCGACGCCGGGTCGACGTCGTCGATCGGGGCGCTCTCCGGTGGCACCAGCTCCAGCGCGAGCGGCTGCGCGCAGACGCCGTACCGGACCTGGAGGAAGGCCGGGTCCGCGGAGGACCGCTCCCACACCCGCGACCGGTCCTCGGCCAGCGCGGGCAGCGCCTCGGGGTCCGGGTGGGTCCAGGTCAGCGCCCGCCGCTGCTGGGCGGCCGCGTCGCGGGCCACCTTGCGGACCGTGGCCAGGTAGCGGAGGTACTCGGTGCGGGAGCCGGTCACCTGCTGCTGCCGCTGCTTCCGCTGCCGGTCGATCTGCACCACGATGAACCCCAGCGTCGCGAACAGGAACATCCCGGCGGCGATGAAGCGCAGCGCCTGGTGCTGCCCGTTGCCGCCGCCGAGGCCGGCGACCAGCACGATGGAGCCGAGACTGCCGAGCATCGGGATCGCGTTCATCGCGACGCCGGCGGCACCCTCGCTGGGCTGGATCTGCGGCGGCGGCTGGATCTGGAGCTGGCCGCTGGGCAGCGCGGGCCGCTCGGCGCGCCCGCCCCTCGTCGTCAGGCTCCCCGGCGCGGCCGCGGCCGGCCTGCCCGTCTGCTGCACAGTCACGGTTGCCCCCGTCGTCGGTGCGCCTGTCGTCGGTGCCCAAATCGGTGCCCAGTCATTGGACGTGGCTGCGGTCCCGGGATCGGCCCGCCGCCGGCGCGGACACGATGATAGGTCCGGCGGCCGGGTGCCGGTCGGCGGTGCGGGGCGAGGAGCACGGTCAACGACTACCCTGCCGACGAGGCCGCCAACCACGGCCACGCGAGCACTCGGGAGGCCCGATGTCGGGTACGGCGTCCCGGCCCCCGGCGGCCGGTGCGGTCACCGCGCTCACGGTGCACGGCCCGCGTGGCGTGGTGGACCTGGTGGTGCCCACCGGGGCCACCCTCGCCGAGGTCGCCCGCGCGTACGCCGACGAGGCGGGCCTGGCGACGCCGCTGCCGCTCGTCAGCCGGTCCGGCCGCCCGCTGCAGCCGGCCGACGAGGTGGGCCGGGCCGGGCTGGTGAGCGGTTCGGTGCTGGTGGCGGTGGACCCCGCGGCGCGCCCGGCACCGGAACCGGCGGCCCGATCGCGGCCGGGCCCGGCGACCGGGCACACCGGCGAGCCGGCACGGCGCGGACCGGACCCGGGGCCGGGCTCGGCCACCTGGCTAGGCGTCGCCGTCGCGGCGGCGGCGGTCGCCGGCTGGTGCGCGAGCCGGATCGAGGCCGACGACCGGTGGCCGGCGGTCGCGGTGCTGCTGGCTGCCGCCGTGCTCGGCTGCGTGCCTGTCGGGTCGCTCGCGCGGCAACGGGCCCTCGCCGCGCCGGCCTTCGCGGCCGCTGCCTGCTTCGCCGTCGTCTGGGACCCCGCGCCGACGGTCTTCTCGGTGAACCCCAGCGTCGCGAACAGGAACATCCCGGCGGCGATGAAGCGCAGCGCCTGGTGCTGCCCGTTGCCGCCGCCGAGGCCGGCGACCAGCACGATGGAGCCGAGACTGCCGAGCTTCGGGATCGCGTTCATCGCGACGCCGGCGGCACCCT
>NZ_JBNBPO030000053.1:0-6070 GCF_051280635.3 Nocardioides proteolyticus
CGCCCCCCGCCCCCCCCCCCCCCCCCCCCCCCCCCCCCCCCCCCCCCCCCCCCCCCCCCCCCCCCCCCCCCCCCCCCCCCCCCCCCCCCCCCCCCCCCCCCCCCCCCCCCCCACGGTGCTGTCCGGGGTGGAAGCGCTGTCCGGACCCACGGCGGCCGGTCGCGCCGCGCCGGATATCCTCGGTGCCCGTGGCTGAAGCAGAGTTCCGGTACTCCGACCTCCTTCCCGTCGGTCCCGAGCAGTACGGCACGGGCACTCCCTGGCGGCTCCTCACCACCGAGGGGGTCCGGACGGTCGAGGGCCCGGACGGCCGGACCTTCCTCCAGGTCGACCCGGCCGCGATCCAGCGGCTGACCGCGGAGGCGATGCACGACATCAGCCACTACCTGCGCCCCGCGCACCTGCGACAGCTGCGGCGGATCATCGACGACCCGGAGGCCTCCGGCAACGACCGCTTCGTCGCCCTGGACCTGTTGAAGAACGTCAACATCTCCGCCGGCGGCGTGCTGCCGATGTGCCAGGACACCGGCACCGCGATCGTGATGGGCAAGAAGTCCGAGGGCGTGCTCACCGGAGCCGACGACGCGGAGTGGATCAGCAGGGGCGTGTACGACGCCTACACCCGGCTCAACCTCCGCTACAGCCAGCTGGCTCCGCTGAGCACGTACGAGGAGAGGAACACCGGCACCAACCTGCCGGCCCAGGTCGAGCTGTACTCCACGCCGGGCACCGCCGGCGCGGAGCCGGAGTACAAGTTCCTCTTCATGGCCAAGGGCGGCGGCTCGGCCAACAAGTCGTTCCTGTTCCAGGAGACCAAGGCGATCCTGAACCCCAAGCGGATGCTGGAGTTCCTCGACGAGAAGATCCGCTCGCTCGGCACGGCCGCCTGCCCGCCGTACCACCTGGCGGTCGTCATCGGCGGCACCTCGGCGGAGTACGCCCTGAAGACCGCGAAGTACGCCTCCGCCCACTATCTCGACGACCTGCCGACCGAGGGCTCGATGAGCGCCCACGGCTTCCGGGACCTGGAGCTGGAGGAGGAGGTCTTCAAGCTCACCCAGGGCTTCGGCATCGGTGCCCAGTTCGGCGGGAAGTACTTCTGTCACGACGTCCGCGTGGTGCGGCTGCCCCGCCACGGGGCCTCCTGCCCGGTGGCGATCGCCGTCTCCTGCTCCGCCGACCGCCAGGCACTCGGCAAGATCACCGCCGAGGGCGTGTTCCTCGAGCAGCTGGAGACCGATCCCGCGCAGTACCTGCCCGACACCACCGAGGCGCAGCTGATCCAGGGCGGGGAGGTCGTCGAGATCGACCTCAACCAGCCGATGCCGGCCATCCTCGCCGAGCTCAGCAAGCACCCCGTGAAGACGCGGCTATCGCTGACCGGACCGCTGGTGGTGGCCCGCGACATCGCCCACGCCAAGATCCAGGAGCGGCTCGACGCGGGCGACGGCATGCCGTCGTACATGAAGGACCATCCCGTGTACTACGCCGGGCCGGCCAAGACGCCGGAGGGTTTTGCGTCCGGGTCCTTCGGCCCGACCACGGCCGGCCGGATGGACTCCTACGTGAAGTCCTTCCAGGCGGCCGGAGGGTCGATGGTGATGCTGGCGAAGGGCAACCGCAGCAAGCAGGTCACCGAGGCGTGCGCCGAGCACGGCGGCTTCTACCTCGGCTCGATCGGCGGCCCGGCCGCCCGGCTCGCCCAGGACTGCATCAAGTCGGTGGAGGTGCTGGAGTACCCCGAGCTCGGCATGGAGGCGGTCTGGCGGATCGAGGTGGAGGACTTCCCGGCCTTCATCGTGGTCGACGACAAGGGCAACGACTTCTTCACCGACCCCGGCGGCGCGGTGACCGTCCCGCTGAGCGGCATCCGGGTCCGCTCCGCGCAGTAGGCGGGACGCCGGCCGCTACACGCCGATCCTGCGCCACGGCCCCCAGATCGCGAAGGTCATCCCGGCCGCGGCCTGGATGTTCACGAAGAGGGTGTGACCGTCGGGGCTGAACGTCGAGCCGGCGAACTCGTCGCTGCTGCGGTCGCCGCCTCCGGCGCTGCGCAGCCGGTTGAGCGCGATGTCCCAGATCGCTCCGTCCGGGGACAGCCCGCGGATGAAGTTGTCCTCGACGTTGTCCTCGCAGACGACGAGGGTCCCGCGCGGCGACGTGGTGATGTTGTCGGGCAGGTCGAGCTCGAGCGGCCCGGGCGACTGGAAGACGACACGCAGCGTGCCCGAGCGGGTGTCGTAGGCCCACACCTGGCCGGACCCGCGACCGTAGCCGTCAGGGTTGTGGGATCCGTCCTCGGCCGGTCCGCCGCCCTGGGTCGAGGTGAAGTAGACGGTCCCGTCGTCGTAGACCTGTCCCTCCAGGCGGGAGAAGTACGCCGCGCCCTGCGCCCAGCCCTGGCTGCTGACGTGGACGATGGCGGTGTCGTTGGGGGTCGGGGCCGGCTGGCCCGGCTGGTAGGGGTAGAGCACGTCAGGCTCGTCGATGTCGACCCACTCGACGTCGTACGTCGTCCCCGGGACCTGCGCCGCCTCCAGGTGGGCGTTGTCGGTGCCGGCCACCTTCAGCATCTGCAGCGTGCCGCCGTCCTCCAGCCGGCCGACGTCCATCGGGTGCGACGGCGGCCGGTAGCGGTAGAAGCCCGAGGCGAACGCGAAGTTGTCCTCCGTGAGGTACAGGAACCCGTCCTCCGGGTCGAAGGACACCGCCTCGTGGGCGAACCGCCCGGCGCTGCGGATCGGCTGCCGCGACGACTGGCCCTCGCCCCGCTGGTGGCTCACCGGCACCTCGAAGACGTAGCCGTGCGGCTGCGTGAGCGGCGTGTTCGGCCGCCCGGTGAAGTCCGCCCCCACGTCGGGGCCGTTGACCGTCTCCTCGCAGGTGATCCACGCTCCCCACGGCATCTGGCCGCCGGAGCAGTTCATCATCGTCCCGTTGAGGCTGGTGAAGGACCGGACCACCTTGCCCTGCCGGGTGACCTGGACGGTGGTGGTGCCGCCCCCGGCCATCGGGTCGTACGGCGCCGGCGCGCCCGGGCCGTCGGGGCCGAAGGCCGGCCGCGGGTTGTTGACCTCGTGGTTGCGGACCAGGATCACCGTGTCGTCGGGACCACGGAACGCGCCCATGCCGTCGTGCCGGCCGGGCAGCGCGGTGCCGTCGGTGAGCACCACCGGCGCCTCGGTGTCGTGGAAGGAGCGGTAGTTGAACCCACGGGGCAGGTGCAGCCGCACCCGGCCGTCGCGCTTGTCCCTCACGGGGACCAGGTCGGCCGCCCGGGGACGCGCCCGCGCCGCACCCGAGGCGACCAGCCCGGCGAACGGCCCCGCCGCACCGACCGCGGCTGCGGACTTCACAAGCATCCTGCGATCCATCGACATGGGCACCCCCGAGCTCGGCGATCGATGAGGCGGCCCAATCTAGGCAGCGCGGGCGGCCATCGCAACGGCCGCCTCGGGAACCGCGCCGGCGCTGGATACGTTGGACCAGGAGCAACCCCACTGCGAAGGATGTGACGATGCGCTGTCCTGTCGACGAGGCCACGCTGGTGATGAGCGAGCGGAACGGGATCGAGATCGACTACTGCCCCACCTGCCGCGGCGTCTGGCTCGACCGCGGTGAGCTGGACAAGATCATCGACCGGTCGGTGCAGATGGAGCAGCCGCGCCAGGCGCCGCCACCGCAGCCGCCGCAGCAGCCGCAGTACGACACCTACCGGGCGCCCCAGCAGCACTACCCGCAGCAGGGCTACTACAAGAAGAAGCGCAAGGAGAGCTGGCTCAGCGAGATCTTCGACTGACCCGGCGCGAGGTCTCGTCGTCGGGCGGAGCGCTGGCCCGGCCGACGTAGTCTCGGGGACGTGAGCGAGACAGCCGACTTCCGCACCGAGCACGACTCCATGGGCGAGGTGCGGGTCCCCGCGGCCGCCCTCTGGAAGGCCCAGACGCAGCGTGCCGTCGAGAACTTCCCGATCAGCGGCACCCCCATCGAGCCGGCGCTGATCCACGCCCTGGGCGAGGTCAAGGCGGCCGCCGCACGAGCCAACGGCGAGCTGGGCGTGCTGCCGGGCGATGTCGCCGACGCCATCGTTGCCGCGGCGCGGGAGGTCGCCGAGGGCCGCCACGACGACCAGTTCCCCATCGACGTCTTCCAGACCGGCTCGGGCACCAGCTCCAACATGAACACCAACGAGGTGGTGTCGTCGCTGTGTGCCCGGGCGGGCGTCGAGGCGCACCCCAACGACCACGTCAACGCCAGCCAGTCGAGCAACGACACCTTCCCCACCGCCATCCACGTCGCGGCGGCCCTCGCCGTCGTCCGCGACCTCCGACCCGCGCTGGACGTGCTCGCCGGCTCCCTGGAGGCCAAGGCGGAGGAGTTCGGCGACCTGGTGAAGTCGGGCCGCACGCACCTGATGGACGCGACGCCGGTGACGCTGGGCCAGGAGTTCGGTGGCTACGCCGCCACGGTCCGGCACGGGATCGAGCGACTCGATGCCGTGCTCCCCCGCGTTCGCGAGCTCCCGCTGGGCGGCACGGCCGTGGGCACCGGGATCAACACCCCGGCGGGCTTCCCGCAGGCGGCCGTCGCCGCGCTGTGCGAGGCCACGGGCGAGGCGTTCACCGAGGCGCGCAACCACTTCGAGGCGCAGGGCACGCGGGACTCCCTCGTCGAGCTCAGCGGGGTGTTGCGCACGATCGCCGTCGGCCTCACCAAGATCTGCAACGACCTGCGCTGGATGGGCTCGGGGCCCACGACGGGCCTGGCCGAGATCCGGCTGCCCGACCTGCAGCCGGGTTCGTCGATCATGCCGGGGAAGGTGAACCCGGTGCTGCCCGAGGCGACGCTGATGGTGTGCATGCAGGTGATCGGCAACGACGCCGCCGTCACCGTCGCCGGCGCGAGCGGCAGCTTCGAGCTGAACGTCGCCATGCCGGTGATGGCGCGCAACGTGCTGGAGTCCGTGCGACTGCTCTCGACCGCATCCACCACCCTGGCCCGCCGCTGCATCGACGGCATCACGGCCGACGCGGAGCGCATGCGGCGCTACGCCGAGTCGTCGCCGTCGGTGGTGACGCCGCTCAACAAGCACATCGGCTACGAGGCGGCGGCGAAGGTCGCGAAGCAGGCGCTGGCCACCGGCAGCACGATCCGCGAGACGGTGCTGGCGATGGGCTACGTCGACCGCGGTGAGCTCACCCTCGAGGAGCTCGACTCCGCGCTCGACGTGGACGCGATGACCCGGCCCTGACCCGGCCGCCGGTGCGCCGGCCCGCGGCCGTCAGACGTGCCGGGCCCGGCCTCGGTGACGCTGCTTGCCGACCATGCCCTCGGCGATGCCGACGAGGAGCACCGCCGCCACCACGGCCACGACGAAGCCGATCACGTTGAGCTCGGTGATCGCGCCGGTGCCGAGCAGCGACGCCACGATCCCGCCGATCAGGGCGCCCACCATGCCGAGCCCGATCGTGCCCAGGAAGCCCAGCGACTGGCGCCCGGGCTTGAGCAGGCGCGCCAGGACGCCGATGACGGCGCCGATGATGATGAAACCGAGGATCTGGAACATGCCTTGACAGTGCCCCGCGCGGACCGGGGCAACCGGGTCGGGTCAGTACCAGTTGACGGCCTGGCTGTGTCCCCAGGCGCTGCAGGGACTGCCGTAGCGGTCCTGGATGTACCCCAGCCCCCACTTGATCTGGGTGGCCGGGTTGGTGGCCCAGTCGGCGCCCGCCGAGGCCATCTTCGAGCCGGGGAGCGACTGCGGGATGCCGTAGGCCGACGAGGTCGGGTTGTCGGCGTTCCAGCGCCAGTTCGACTCCTTGGTCCACAGCGAGTCCAGGCAGCCGAACTGCTCCGAGCCCCAGCCGTAGTCGGGCAGCAGCGCGCGGGCGATGTCGCGCGGGTCGGAGTCGGAGAGCTTGCGCTCGTCGGTCAGCGCCGCGGTGCGCGACGGGGCGAGGCCGGCGGCCTTCGCGGGGTCGGCCTCCGGCCGACGGTCGGCCCGGGAGAGCACCGGCGCCCGGTCGGCGGCCACCGCCGCGTCGCCGCTCCCCGCGGCGCGCGCGGCGTC
>NZ_JBNBPO030000054.1:0-5404 GCF_051280635.3 Nocardioides proteolyticus
GGTGCGTCGTGGGGGCGCGCCGGCGGCGGAGCGGGCGCTGGTGCGTGCGCTGCTGGCGGCATGGCGGCCGAGGGCATCGGTGTCGACGGTGTCGACGGTGTCGACGGGGGCGGCCCGGGCGGCGGGGCCGACGGGGGCGGGGCCGACAGGGGCGGGGCCGACGGGGGCAGGGCCGACGGGGGCGGGGCCGACGGAGGCGGGGCCGACGGCTGCTGCCCCGGGACGGCCGCGGCCGCCCGATCGTGGGACGGCTCCGCCTCGACCGCCGGGTTCGGCAGCAGGCGCATCGCGGTCAGGTTGACGATCTGCTGCGGCCGGTCGTCGGCGGCGGCCTCCTCGACCGGCGTCGGGCGGACGTCGACCACCACCGCGTCGCCGATCCGGTCGTGCAGGCCCCGGCGCCGCCCGCCCGGGTCGGCAGCCGCGGTCCACGCCAGCGTGGCGACGCCCAGCCCCAGCGTCGGGAGGCCCGCCAGCCCCAGCACGAGGAGGCGGCCCGCCGCGGCCGGGAACCCGATCGGCCGGCCGTCGCCGCGCCGTACGACGCGCAGGCCGGTCGCCGCCTTGCCGGGGGTGGACCCGGTGGTGCCCAGCACCGCAGCCGTCACCAGCCCCCACAGGACGGCGACGCCGGCGAAGGTGACCATCGCGACCCAGAACCGGTCGGGCGCCACCAGGCGCCACACGGCATAGCCGCTGCCGGCCGACACGCCCCACGCGATCGTGCGGTCGATCGCGAACGCGGTGAACCGCCGGTCCAGCTCGGCCGCGGGGAACGTGGAGGTCGACGCGGCCTGCGGCACCGGGGGGTACAGCGGGGTCGGCATCGCGATCGGCTTCCGAGACGGCGGCCCGTCAGGGCCGGGTGACCTGGATGGTGATCCCGTCGCCCAGGTTGATCGTCGCACCCGGGATCAGCTGCACGGCGATGCCCGGCTTGAGGTCCTCCGGCCCGAGGCCCGGCTGGACGAGCACGGTGCCGTTGGTGGAGCCCATGTCGGTCACCACGGCGGTCCCGTGGTCGGCACCGGTGCCGGGACGGACCTCGACGTGGGTCGAGGAGATCTCGTGCAGGCGGCTGGGCACCGTCACCAGGAGGGGCTGCTCGGTCGAGGTGAACCGTCGCGCCTCCGGCGCCCGCCCGATCAGGACCGCACGGTCGACCAGGATCGTCTGCCCGTCGGAGATCATCAGCTTGGCGACCGGCTGCGCCGTCACCGCGGGAGCGGGAGGCTGCCCCGGGATGCCCGGCTGCGGAGGCGTCGTCTGCTCGTCGACACCGGCGACGGTGAGACCGTCGTGGTCGGCCTGATCGGCCTGATCGGTCCCGCCCGGCGCAGGCGGTGGATAGCTGCCGCCGACGGGCTCCCAGGACCCGACCGTCAGCGGCGGCGGGTCGTCGACACCGGCGTCGGCACCGGCGTCGCCCGGGGGCGGCGGCGGCACCCACCCCGGAGGTGCCATCTCGGTCGCGCCGGCCGGCGGCGGGAAGGAGGGCGGGGGGAACGCCGGCGTGTCCGGCTCGGCGTCGGGGCTCGACGCGGCGACCGGCTGCGGAGCGTCCCACGGCGTCACCCAGCTGTCGCCGGCCGGTTGCTCTGCGGCGGGCGGCTCCGCACCCGGCTCGTCCGCGGGCTCGTCCGCCGGCTCGTCAGCGGGGTCGTCCGCCGGCTGCCCGGTCGCCTCGTCGACGAGCTCCGGCAATGGGTCGGTCAGCGGGTCACCGCCGATCGAGGGCATGGCCTGCGTCGCCTGGTCGTCGTCCTCGGCCGCCGGGCCGTCCTCGGCCGTGGTCGCCTCCTCGGCGGCCTCGGTCGCGAGCCCGGCGGCGGCGTCGGGTCGGTCCTCGGGCTCCTCGGCGGACCGGCCGTCGCCGTCGTCGTCGCCGTCGCCACCGGGCTCGAGCATCACCGCGTCGGCGGCCACCGGGTCGACCAGCCGGTCCTCGCCGAACGACCCGCCGGGCACACCGGCCCCGTCCCCCATCCCGGCCGTCGCGGACATGGCGGCCGTGCCGTTGGTCGGCTCGCCGGGGGCGACCGGCGGCGAGACCGCGGGCCGGTCGACGCGCGAGACCCGGACCAGGCCGGTGAGGATCGGCAGGTCCGCCGCGGTGGGCGACCCGTCGCCCGCACCCGCGGACGACCCCTCGGTCACCGGCGCGTCGGGCACCGTGACCCTGACCGAGGTGACGTCCTCGACGCTCCGCTCGACCCACGTGTGGCTGGCGGCACCCTCGAGCGTCACGTCGTCGCCGGCCGCGGCGATCGTCGCGGTGACGCCCTCGCCACGGAGCAGCACGCGGGTCGGGCCGTCGTCGTCGCTCACCAGCACGAAGCCGGGGAGCCGGCTCAGCCCCGACGCGAGCAGCGCGTCGAGCACCTCGTCGAAGCCGGCGCCGCCGTCGATCAACGCCCAGATCGAGACGACCTGGTCCTTCTGCGACTCGGGCAGCAGCACGGTGACCTTGCTGCCGAACACCGCGAACCACGCGCCGGCCCGATAGGACCAGGCGCTCGTGGCACCGGAGGCGATCTCGCTCATGGGAGGGCTCCCAACTTCTGCTCCAGACTCACACGCTGGGCGTCGGAGTCGTACGGCTGCTGGCGGCTCAATCCCACCACATCGACGACGACCGCGGTGGCGTTGTCACGACCACCCGCGGCGACCGCCTCGGCGACCAGGTGGTCGGCGGCGTCGCGCGGGTCGTCCCAGCGGGCGAGGACGGCCGCGATCTGCGCGTCGTCGATCATCCCGCTCACCCCGTCGGAGCAGAGCAGCAGCCGCTCCGCCGACGACAGCGACAGGAGGAAGAAGTCGGCCTCGCCACTCACCGCGCCGGGCAGCGCCGAGCCTCCGAGGGCACGGGTGATCACGTTGCGACTGGGGTGCACCGCGGCGTCGTTCGGGCTGATCTCGCCGGCGTCGACCAGCTCCTGGACCAGGCTGTGGTCCACGCTCACCTGCTCGAGCACGCCGTCGGAGAAGCGGTAGACGCGGGAGTCCCCGACGTTGGCCAGCAGCCAGCGCGGCTCCCCGTCCTGCGCGACCAGCAGCGCCACCACGGCGGTGGTGCCCGCGGAGAACGTCGGATGGGCGCCGGCCGCCCGTTGCTCGGTGTCGTAGGCGAGGATCCGCTCCTGGACCGCACGCAACGCGCCGGCGACGAGCTCGGCGCCGCGCTCGACGTCGTACCCCTCCGCCGCCAGGCGCGCGAACTCCTCGATCACGAGCCCGCTCGCGATGTCGCCGCGGTCGTGGCCGCCCATGCCGTCGGCGACGACGAAGACCGGCGGGTCGGCGAGGTAGGCGTCCTCGTTGACCTCGCGGACCAGGCCGACGTCGGTGGCGGCGCCGTGGTGCAGCTCCACGTGGATGGCGCGGCTCATCCGACCCATGCCCTCTGTAGCGTTGCCCGCGTGGGAGAGGGCGCGGGCACGTACCGTTCGCTGGCCGACCAGCTCCGGTCGTGGCCGGACGAGCGGCTCCACCGCCTGCTCTCGGATCGTCCCGACCTTGCCACCCCTGCCCCTCACGACTTCGGCCAGCTCGCGTCGCGCGCCGCGGCCAGGAACTCGATCGCCCGCGCGCTCGACATCCTCACCCGCGGCGACCTCTCGGTGCTAGATGCCCTCGTGGTCGCCGGCCAAACCACCGACGCCGAGCTCACCGCGATGGTGCACGCATCCGAGGAGTACGTCGCCGCGGTGATCGCGCGGCTGCGGGACCTCGCCCTCGCGTGGGACTCCCCGGAGGGGCTCCGCCCGCTGAGCGGCGTCGCGGACGCGCTGACCGGCGGGGCCGAGCTCGGCGTGAGCGGGTTGCGGCCGCGGTCGCCGCAGGCACGCCCGCTGCCCGAGCTCCGGGCGGTGATCGACGCGCTGCCCGCCAAGGCCCGCACCCTGCTGGAGCACGTGGTCGCCCAGGGCGGGACGGCGAAGCCCGGCTCGGCCCGCATCGGGTTGCAGCCGGAGGACGCCGAGACCCCGGCCGAGGCGCTCATCGCCCACCGGCTGCTGGTGCCCGGCGGCTCCGCGAACCCCGGCCTCCTCGTCGCACCCGGCGAGGTCGGGCTCGCGCTCCGCGGCGGTCGGACGACGACCGAGCCGATCGACCGGGTCCCCGAGGTGGCCGCCGAGCCACGTCCGGCGCGGCTGGTGCAGAGCGCCGCGGTCGGCGCGGCCACCGACTTCGTGCGGCGCGTCGAGGCGCTGCTCGAGTGGTGGGGCGAGCGTCCCGCGGCCGCGCTGCGCACGACCGGCCTGGGGGTCCGCGAGCTGCGGGCCACCGCCGCCCACCTGCAGGTCACCGAGCCGGAGGCGGCGCTCGTCGTCGAGGTCGCGGCGGAGGCGGGGCTGCTCGGCAGCCGGGCCGACGCCGCGGGCAGCCCGGTGTGGGTGCCCACCGACCTGTTCGACGCCTGGCGCGACGACGGTCTCGCCGAGCGATGGACCTCGCTGGCGCGCGCCTGGCTCGCCAGCCCCCGGCTGCCCTCGCTGGTCGGCGAGCGCGGGCCCGACCAGAAGCCGTGGAACGCCCTCTCCCCCGAGCTGTCGGCGGCGGGGATGCCCGAGGCCAAGGCGATGGCGCTCGCCGAGCTCGCCGCCCTCCCCGACGGACACGGGCTGGCGGCCGGCACCGGCCTGCCGTCCCTGGTCGCGCGGATCGCCTGGCTGCGGCCGCGCCGGCCCCGGACGCGCCCCGACCTGGTGGCCTGGGCCGTCGCCGAGGCCGCGATCATCGGCGTGACGGGCGCCGACGCGATGACGTCGTACGGCCGTCTGCTGGCGGCGGGAGAGGACCCGACCGCGGCGCTGGCGGAGCTTCTGCCCCCTCCCGTCGACCACGTGCTGCTGCAGGCCGACCTCACCGCCGTCGCGCCCGGTCCGCTCGAGCCGGACCTCGCCCGTCGGCTCCAGCAGGTCGCCGAGGTGGAGTCGCAGGGCGGCGCCACGGTCTACCGCTTCACCGCCGACTCGGTGCGGCGCGGCCTGGACGCCGGCTGGACGGCTGCCGAGCTGCACGCGTTCGTGGGCGCCGTCTCGCGCACGCCGGTCCCGCAGCCACTGAGCTACCTGATCGACGACGCCGTCCGGACCTTCGGCCGGCTGCGCGTCGGCATGGCGTCGTCGTTCGTGCGGTCCGAGGACGAGGCGGCCCTCGCCGAGCTGCTGCGGCACCCGCGCGCGGAGCCGCTCGGGCTGCAGCGGATCGCACCGACCGTCGTGGTCTGCGGCCTGCCGATCGACGTACTGCTGCAGCGGCTCCGCGAGCTCGGCCTGTCGCCGGTCGTCGAGGGTCCCGACGGGGTGGTGCGGGTGGGCGCCGGCGAGTCGCTGCGGGCGCGTCCGGCCCGGACCCGGGAGCCGGCCGACGCGGCCCGCGCCGCCGCCCGGCAGTCGGC
>NZ_JBNBPO030000055.1:0-3671 GCF_051280635.3 Nocardioides proteolyticus
GTCGGGGTCGCCACCAGCGGCCGGGGGGTCGCGTGGTCGGGGCGGTGGTGGGGGTGGGCCGGGCGGCCCGCGCGGCCGCTCGGGCGGCTCGTGGAGCGGCCGGCACCGGACCGGCGCCCCGGCGGGGACTGGAGCGACGTCATGGTCGTCCCATCTTCACGCGCCGGCGGTCCCGGAGGCGGCCGCCACGCCGGGAGGCCGGGATCCGCCACCCGCTACGGTGGTGCGGTCATGAACGCTGACGTCACCAGGCCCGTCTACGTGAGCAGCGCCGACCTCGCCGACAGCTTCGACGCGTTCTACCGCGATGCCCGCGATCGGCTGCTGCTGCAGACGTTCGCCCTCACCGGTGACCTCACCGTGGCACGGAGCGCGGTGCGCGAGGCGTTCGTGGTGGCCTGGCACCACTGGCGCAAGACCGCGCGGCTCGACGACCCGGAGGCCGCGGTGCGCACCACGGCGTGGCGGAAGGCGCTGCGCCGCGCCGCCGCGCGGCCGTGGCGCAGCAAGAAGGATCTCGACGAGCCGACCCTGCGTACCCTCGAGGCGTTGCTGGCCCTCTCCGTCGTGCAGCGCAAGGCGCTCGTGCTCACCCAGCTCGCGGCCGTCTCGATGGAGGAGATGGCCCGCGAGGTCGGCGTGCCGCTCGAGGTCGCCCAGCGCGAGCTGCAGCTGGGCGCCGCGCAGTTCGCCATGCAGCTGGAGGTGCCGACCTCGGCGATCCCGCTGGCACTCAACGGCCTGTCCGACACCACCCGCACAGCCACCTGGCCCCGGGTCACGATCATCCGCAGGGCCGGTGCGGCGCGGCGACGGGCCCACACCGTGGTCGGCTCGGCCGCCGCGGTCGTCGCGCTCGTCGCCGGCGGCGCCGTGGCCACCGACGCCACGGGAGCGCGACCCACCCTCGACCGCGAGACCGTCCCGGTCGTCTCCGCACGGCCGCCCGCCGGTCCGGCGGTGACCGCCCTGCCGGACACCGCGCTGCTGCCCCGGCAGGCAGTGCGCGACGCCCTGCCGGGTCGGGGCTGGCGCCAGGGCGGCACCGTCGACAACTCCGCCGGGGACGGCCGGGTGCTGCCGTGCCAGCTCGAGCGCTACGCGGATCGGCGTGGCACTGCGGCGTGGGTCCGGGTCTTCCGCAACGGTCCCCGGCCGAGCGCGACCCGCACGCTGACGCAGTTCGCCGAGGCGTCGACGACCGAGCGTAGAGCGGTGCGCACCTACCGCCGCACGCTCGACTGGTTCGCCTCGTGCCCCGCGGCCGAGGGCCGGGCCGCCGCCGCGGCCGAGATGCAGCTGGTGAGCACGGCCGCGCTGCCCGGGGTCGGCGACCAGGCGGCGCTGCTCGTGCTGCGGTCGGTCACCGAGAGGCGGACGCACGCGATCGGAGTCGCCCGGACCGGCCTGTTCACGACCACCGTCGCCCTGACCACGGCGGCGCCGGCCGGCACGGCCAACCGCGACGGGGTGGCCGCGCTCCTCGCCTCGGCCGTCTCCCGCCTCTGTGCGCTGGCCGACGGCGGCGAGTGCGCGCCCGACCGCCCGCGCGTGGTCGACCGGGCGCCGTACCCGGTGGGGAAGGCGCCGTGGATGCTGTCCGAGATCGACCTCCCGCCGGTCGGACGCGACTACGGACCGTGGGTGGCGACGCCGCCGACGACCCTGAAGGAGGACCGGGTCGACGCGGGCGCCATCGGGTGCTCGACGGTGCACCTGTTCGGCGAGTTCCGCGGCAACCGGATCCAGGACAACCAGTTCCGCACCTTCCTCTTCAACCGCGGCAACCTGCCGCCCGAGGTGGGCCTCACCCAGACCGTGGGCTCGCTGCCGGCCCGCGCCGCCGACCGGTTCGTGCAACGGATCCGCGACCAGATCGCGGCCTGCCCCGACCAGGACGCCAGCGCGGGCACGGAGGTCGAGGAGCTCGCCCGCTCCGGCGACGGCCGCACCGCACTGTCGGCGTGGCGGCTCACCACCGCCCTGCCGGGTGACCGCAGCGTGGAGTACAACGTGGCCGTCGTGCGCCGCGGCACGGCGGTCTCCCTGCTCGTGTACGTCGCGGCGCCGCGCGCCCGGATCGGCGACGCCGACTTCGTCGCGCTCGCCCGCCGCTCCCTGGAACGCCTCGCCAGGATGGAGCCCTACGACCGGGGCTGAGCCTGCTCCGGAGAATCTCGGGAAGTGATGCAACCGGCGCGCCCGTGCCGGCGTACCACTCATGAAGCCCCGGCCCCGGGGCACCAGTTCGGTCCGAGAGGAGGTCGGCGTGGAGGCTCAGGAGTTCGACGAGTTCTACACCGCGTCGTTCCGCCGGGTGACGGGCCAGGTCTACGCGATGATCGGTGACTACGACGAGGCCACCGAGTGCGTCCAGGAGGCGTTCGCGCGCGCCTGGGCCCACCGTCGCAAGCTGGACCGGGCGGAGTACCCCGAGGCATGGGTGCGCACCACGGCCTACCGGCTCGCCGTCAGCCGATGGCGACGCCGCAAGCGCGGGGAGCGGTCGCCCGACCGCGCCGTCGCGCCCGGGACGCAGGTGCCGGCCGTCGACGAGTCGCACGTCGCGCTCGTCGCCGCGCTCAAGCAGCTGCCGGAGGCCCAGCGCCAGGCGCTGGTGCTGCACCACATCGCCGACCTCCCCGTGCAGCAGGTCGCTGCCGAGGTCGGCGTTCCCGAAGGAACCATCAAGGCCCGGCTCAGCCGGGGACGCGCGGCGCTGGCCGCGCTGCTCGCCGACGAGACCGGTCTCGCGGGAGGAGGAGTGAGCCATGCCTGACCCGCTGGAGGAGCTGGCCCGGTTCGGCGCAGGACTCGAAGGAGGCGACATGCCGCTCTCCGCACCAGAGGTACGGCGTCGCGGCGACCGGATCCGCCGTCGGCGCAACGCACTGGTGGCGGGCGGGGTGGCGGTCGCCGTGACCGCCGTGGCCGTGCCCGTGCTCGCGCTCGCGAGCAGCGACACCCGGAACGACGACCGGCACCTGCCCGCCGAGGACCCCACCGGCCGCACCGGCGTCACGCTGAGCGAGGACGACCTGCTCACCGACGACGACACCGAGTACTTCCCCGGCACGAAGGGCGCCTTCCGCGCCGTCGACACCCAGGAGGGGGACGGCCAGGCTGCCTTCCACCCGTGCCAGCAGTCGACGCTCGCCGACCTGGGCGCCGTGGCGGTCCGCACCCGCACGTTCGAGTTCGGACCCGGTCTCCGCGACCCCGACGCCGAGCCGACGCCGGGCACGGGGCTGGTCGAGGCGGTGGCGGAGTTCCCCGACGCCGACGCCGCCCGCATCGCCTACGAGACGTTCACCGAGTGGGTCCTCGCGTGCGAGGACCGTCTCCCCTACGAGCGCGCCCAGGTGATCCCGCAGGCGCGGACGGTCGACCTGCCGCGCGGCGACGCCGTGGTCTACGACGTGAGCTGGGGCCCGGCCGAGAAGGAGATCGACCCCTACGGCGATTCCGGCTACATCAACGAGACCGGGCTCGTGCTGCTCGACGACCGGATCGCGGTCCTCTCCCTCACCATCGTCGGCACCGACTACAACTTCGTGCCGGAGGAGGGCGGCACCCCGGTCAACCGGATGGTCCCGCCGGCCGCGGAGCGCCTGCAGGAGGACGGCTGATCGCAGCACCCGGGAGGGCCGCCACCGTGAGGTGGCGGCCCT
>NZ_JBNBPO030000056.1:0-2671 GCF_051280635.3 Nocardioides proteolyticus
CGGGTGCCCCGCTGCGGTGGCGGAGCGGCGGGCTGGCGCCCGGGGCCGGGCCGCCCGGGACCGGGCCGAGCGGGCGGCGGCGTGCCGCCGTACTGCTGGGGCGGGGGGAGCCGGTCGGGACGCCGCGGCTGCACCGGGATCTTGCGGGTCGGCTCGGGGTCCTGCCGCGACCGGTCGCCGCCGTAGATCCAGTCGTAGCCGGAGTCCTGGTCGTCCCCGTCGCCACCGCTCCCGCGCCCTGCCATGGAGAAGACGCTACCGTCAGCCCGTGACCGAGTTCCTCGCGGCGCGCTCGCCCTCCTACTCCCGCATCGAGCTGGCCACGGTCACCTCGCGGGCCCAGGCCAACCTCCTCGGCAACATCCACGGGGGCGAGGTGATCAAGCTCGCGGACTCCGCGGCGGGTGTCGTCGCGCAGCGGCACAGCGACGGGCCTGCGGTGACGGCCGCGCTGGACGAGATGGCGTTCCTCGAGCCGGTGCGGGTGGGCGACATCGTGCGCACCAACGCCTGCGTGAACTGGGTCGGCACGTCCTCGATGGAGATCGGCGTGCGGATCGAGACCCAGCCGTGGGACGCGACCACCGAGTGGCTCCACGTGGGGTCGGCCTACTTCGTCTTCGTCGCCATCGACGGTGCGGGGCAGGCTCGGCCGGTGCCGCCGCTACGACCGGAGACCCCCGAGGAGGAGCGCCGGATGCGCGAGGCGGGGATCCGCCGGGCCCACCGGCTCGCCCGCCGGTCGGAGATCGAGGCGGGTCGGCTCACGCCCTGACCCGGTCGGCGACCTCGGTCAGCAGCGCGGCGACGGCGTCGACCGCCGCGGGGTGCGGCGGGGCGCCGTACGTCGACAGCTGGACGCGGCGCTGCGCGCCCGGCACCGGGCGCCGCACCACGCCCGGGTTGTGGTGGGCGCGCAGGGCCAGTCCGGGCAGCACGGTGACGCCGAGCCCGGCGGCGACCAGCGACTGCACCGCGACGTAGTCGTCGCTCGCGAACGCGATCGTGGGGGTGAACCCCGCTTCGGCGCACAGGCTGAGCAGCTCGCGCCGGCAGCGCTCGCAGCCGGTGACCCACGGGGTCGCGGCGTAGTCGGCGAGGTCGACGTCCCCCGCCGCACCGCTCGCCGCACCGACCGGCCCGTCGGCACCGGTGGCCGGGACGACGAGGTCGAGCGGGTCGTCGAGGAGCGCGACGGAGGTGATCTGGTCGGGCTCGGGCTGGTCCGGGTAGCCGAAGGTGAGCGCCAGGTCGGCGTTGCCGGAGCGCAGCAGCTCGTACGACTCGGGCGGCTCGGCCTCGGTCAGCTCGAGCGCGATGCCGGGGTGCCGCTGGGCGAGCAGTGCCATCGCGTCGGGCACCAGGGTCGCGGCGCCCGACGGGAACGCGGCCAGCCGCACGGTCCCGGCCTGGAGGCTGGTCGCTGCCCGCAGCTCCTCCTCGGCGCGCGCGAGGAGCCCGAGGATCTCCTCCCCCCGGCGGGCGAGGCGCCGACCCTCCGGGGTGAGCCGCACGCCGCGTCCGGCCCGCTGGAGCAGCGTCGCGCCGGTCTCCGCCTCCAGCCGCCTGAGGTGGTGGGAGATGGTGGGCTGGCCGTAGTGCAGCTGCGCCGCTGCCGCGGAGACGGTGCCGGTGCGGTGCAGGGCGACGAGGGCCTCGAGGCGGCGGAGGTCGATCACGGCGCCCACGATAGGACGATGGATCGATGACGTCGATCGGAAAGGTTGAGAAGAACTATTGGACCGATAGGTGCCCGGTGCGCGAGGGTGGAGCCATGCCCGCCACGACCGCTCCGGACCTGACGTTCGACGACGTCCGGCGCGCCGGCGAGGTGGTCGCCGCGGAGCTGGCCGCCACGCCGCTGCAGTCGCATCCGCTGCTCGACGAGGCGGCGGGCGCGGCGGTGCTGGTGAAGCACGAGGGTGTCCTTCCCACCGGGTCGTTCAAGGTCCGCGGCGGCGTCCACCTCGCCGCCCGGCTGACCCCCGCCGAGGAGCAGCACGGCCTGGTCACCTGCTCGACCGGCAACCACGCCCAGTCCGTCGCCTACGGCGCCCGGCTCGCCGGGGTGCGCGCCACGGTCGTGATGCCCGAGAGCGCGCCGCAGGTGAAGCGCGACGCGGTGGCCGCGCTGGGCGCGGACGTGGTGGTCGCCGGCACGTCGCTGGGCGAGGCCAGCAGCCACGCGCGAGCGCTGGCCGCCGAGACCGGTGGCTCCTTCATCTGCCCGACCGACCCGCGGATCGTGCTCGGTCACGCGACGGCCTACCTCGAGCTCTTCGCCGAGGCGCCCGAGCTGGCCGCCGTCTACGTCCCGGTCGGCAGCGGCACCGGCGCGGCCGGTGCGTGCCTGGTGCGCGACGTCCTCGCGCCCGGCTGCCGGGTGGTCGGGGTGCAGTCCGACGCGGCGCCGGCCGGCTGGCGCTCGTGGCGCAGCGGCACGATCGAGACCGCGCCCGCCACCACCCGGGCCTCGGGCCTGGCGACCACCACCGGCTACGAGCTGCCGCAGCGGATGCTGCGGGGGCGCCTCGACCGGTTCCTGCTGGTCAGCGACGACGCCATCGACCACGCCGCCCACCTGCTGGCCACCCGGGCGCACACCCTCGCGGAGGGTGCCGGAGCCGCCGCCCTGGCCGGGCTGCTCGCCACCCCCCGGGGCGAGCAGCCG
>NZ_JBNBPO030000058.1:0-1524 GCF_051280635.3 Nocardioides proteolyticus
CGCGCGCAAGCGTGGGGGGGCCCGCGTGTGTGGGGGGCGCGGGGGCTGGGGGGTGGGGCGGGCCCCGGTGGGGGGGGCGCCGGGGGGGCGCGGGCGGGGGCCCCCCCCCCCCCCCGGCCCAGCGGCGTGCGCACTCAGGCCGGTGGCCGCCAGGCGGGGTCGCGGCCGATGAAGCCGACCAGCCGGGTGCACCAGTCGGCGTGGTCGGGCACCGGTACGGCGGCGCCGTACTGCCCGCTCTGACGCAGCATCTCCTCCATCGGCGCCATGCCCTCGTAGAGCTCCCGGCAGCGGTCCTCGTCGAGCCGGTCGTCCAGGCCGGTGGCCCGCGCCAGGTCCCAGGTGTGCATGAAGACGTCGGAGGTGTAGAACCGCGAGATCGCCTCGGGCAGCGGCTGCGCGGGCAGCCGGGGGTGGGCGAGCACCCGGCCCGCGGTCGCGGGGTCGTCGAGCACCTCCTGGACCGCTGCGGAGTGGGCCTGCCACGCCGCCACCGGGTCGTCGTCCACCGACGGCGCGGGTGGGAGTCGCAGGTCGGATCCGTCGGCGAGGAAGGCGGGGAACCACTCGACGAGGTGCCGGACCACGTCGCGAGCCGTCCACCCGGCCACCGGAGCGGGGGAGTCCCAGCCGTCCGGCGGGACGGCCCGGACCCGCTCGGCGAAGGTGCCCGCGATGCTCCGGTGCTCCGCTGCGGGCTCGGCCGGGATCACCGCGCGTCGCCGACCCGTGCGGCGAGCAGCTCGTCGAGCTTGGCGTAGCCCTCCTCGATGCCCACCTCCATGCCGCTGGCCAGCATGCCCGCGCGCTCCTCCATGGAGAAGACCACGGAGAGGATGTCCACCTCCGTGCGCCCTGCCCCCAGGTCTCGGAACGTCGCGGTCTCCAGGCTCACCGCCTCCGGCATCTCCTCGAAGCCGAAGGTCTGGGTGATCCTCTCGTTGGGCCACACCCGGTGGAAGCAGCCGTAGAAGCGGGCGACGTCCTGCCCGCCGCGGCGCGCCGTGTAGCGGTACTCCCCGCCCGTGCGGAGGTCCCAGGTCTCGATGTCCATCTCGAGGTCGCGCGGCCCGAGCCACTGCGCGACCAGCTCGGGGTCGGCCCAGGCGCGGTAGACCAGGTCGACCGGGGCGTCGAAGGTGCGCACGATCCGCACGGTGGGGAGGTCGGGATCGGCCTCGATCCGGGTCTCGTTGCGCGCGGTGCTGGTGGTCATGAGGCTGCTCCTCGGTGGCGGGGGGTGGGGGACTGGTGATCCGGCGCCGGGCTCTCGTCCTCCTGCAGGCGCTCCAGCAGCGCGTCGAGGCGGCCGAACCGCTCCTCCGCCCGTTGGCGGTAGCGCTCGATCCACGCGGTCATCACGTCGAAGACCTCCGCCTCCAGGTGGACCGGCCGCCGCTGCGCGTCCCGGCTGCGCCGCACCAGGCCGGCCTCCTCCAGCACCTTCAGGTGCTTGGAGACCGCCTGGAGCGACACGTCGTACGGCGCCGCGAGGTCGCCGACCGTCGCATCCCCGGCCGCCAG
>NZ_JBNBPO030000059.1:0-1288 GCF_051280635.3 Nocardioides proteolyticus
AAGGGGGTGGGAAACCTCATCTTGAAACGTGCTTCCCGCTTAGATGCGTTCAGCGGTTATCACTTCCGAACGTAGCCAACCAGCCCTGCACCTGGCGGTACAACTGGCACACCAGAGGTTCGTCCATCCCGGTCCTCTCGTACTAGGGACAGCCTTTCTCAAGTTTCCTACGCGCGCGGCGGATAGGGACCGAACTGTCTCACGACGTTCTAAACCCAGCTCGCGTGCCGCTTTAATGGGCGAACAGCCCAACCCTTGGGACCTACTCCAGCCCCAGGATGCGACGAGCCGACATCGAGGTGCCAAACCATCCCGTCGATATGGACTCTTGGGGAAGATCAGCCTGTTATCCCCGGGGTACCTTTTATCCGTTGAGCGACCACGCTTCCACTCGCAGTGGCCGGATCACTAGTTCCGACTTTCGTCCCTGCTCGACATGTCTGTCTCACAGTCAAGCTCCCTTGTGCACTTACACTCGAAACCTGATTGCCAACCAGGCTGAGGGAACCTTTGAGCGCCTCCGTTACTCTTTGGGAGGCAACCGCCCCAGTTAAACTACCCATCAGGCACTGTCCCTGAACCAGATCATGGCCCTAGGTTAGACATCTAGTACGACCAGAGTGGTATTTCAACGATGACTCCACAACCACTGGCGTGGCTGCTTCACAGTCTCCCACCTATCCTACACAAGCCGAACCAAACACCAATGCCAAACTATAGTAAAGGTCCCGGGGTCTTTCCGTCCTGCCGCGCGTAACGAGCATCTTTACTCGTAGTGCAATTTCGCCGAGTCCATGGTTGAGACAGCGCCCAAGTCGTTACTCCATTCGTGCAGGTCGGAACTTACCCGACAAGGAATTTCGCTACCTTAGGATGGTTATAGTTACCACCGCCGTTTACTGGGGCTTAAATTCTGAGCTTCGACTTGCGTCTAACCCGTCCTCTTAACCTTCCAGCACCGGGCAGGAGTCAGTCCGTATACATCGTCTTACAACTTCGCACGGACCTGTGTTTTTAGTAAACAGTCGCTTGGGCCTGGTCTCTGCGGCCCTTCACGCTTCCCCAGCAAGTGGGTACACGATCCGGGCCCCCCTTCTCCCGAAGTTACGGGGGCATTTTGCCGAGTTCCTTAACCATGGTTGTCTCGATCGCCTCGGTATTCTCTACCTGATCACCTGAGTCGGTTTCGGGTACGGGCGGCTCACGGCTCGCTAGAGGTTTTTCTCGACAGCATAGGATCACCCACTTCCCCCCTACGGGGTCGGCATCACATCTCAGACTCGCCCAC
>NZ_JBNBPO030000060.1:0-1105 GCF_051280635.3 Nocardioides proteolyticus
CAAGGGCTGCGACCCGGATTTGCCTAGGCCACGTCCTACATGCTTACCCGCCGTCTACCATCGCGGCGGTTGGGCTACCTTCCTGTGTCACCCCATCGCTTGACTACTACCGGGTCGGGTCCCACGCTCCACCCCAGCCCCGCACCCCGAAGGGATTGGTAACTGGGGTTTCGGGTGGTTAGCATTCCCGGCCTCGTCAGGGGCGCCGTTTCGCCGGTACGGGAATATCAACCCGTTGTCCATCGACTACGCCTGTCGGCCTCGCCTTAGGTCCCGACTTACCCAGGGCAGATTAGCTTGACCCTGGAACCCTTGATCAATCGGCGCACGGGTTTCTCACCCGTGATTCGCTACTCATGCCTGCATTCTCACTCGTGTGCCATCCACGCCTGGATCACTCCGACGCTTCACCCGACACACGACGCTCCCCTACCCAACCATGCCCCTGAACCGCTGCCACAAGGACAGGACTTGGGTGACACATGGTTGCCATGGCTTCGGCGGACGGCTTGAGCCCCGCTACATTGTCGGCGCGGAATCACTTGACCAGTGAGCTATTACGCACTCTTTCAAGGGTGGCTGCTTCCAAGCCAACCTCCTGGTTGTCACTGCGACTCCACATCCTTTTCCACTTAGCCGCCACTTAGGGGCCTTAGCCGATGGTCTGGGCTGTTTCCCTCTCGACTACGAACCTTATCGCCCGCAGTCTCACTGCCACGCTTACACTTACCGGCATTCGGAGTTTGGCTAACGTCAGTAACCTGGTAGGGCCCATCGGCTATCCAGTGCTCTACCTCCGGCAAGAAACACGCAACGCTGCACCTAAATGCATTTCGGGGAGAACCAGCTATCACGGAGTTTGATTGGCCTTTCACCCCTATCCACAGGTCATCCCCTCCATTTTCAACTGAAGTGGGTTCGGTCCTCCACGCCGTCTTACCGGCGCTTCAACCTGCCCATGGATAGATCACTCCGCTTCGGGTCTTGATCGTGCGACTCAACCGCCCTGTTCGGACTCGCTTTCGCTACGGCTTCCCCCCACGGGTTAACCTCGCCACACAACGCAAACTCGCAGGCTCATTCTTCAAAAGGCACGCCATCACCC
>NZ_JBNBPO030000061.1:0-1081 GCF_051280635.3 Nocardioides proteolyticus
TGTTCTGTCCACGCAGGTTGGGCACGAGGTCGGCTGGTGAGTTGCCGCCCAGTGCGGTGTGACCGCGGTGGTGATTGTAGGTGTGGAGCCACTCGGGGAACAGTGCTGCGCGTTCGGCCTCGGAGGTGTAGGGCCTGGCGTAGGCCCACTCCTCGAGGGTGGTCCGGTTGAACCGCTCCACCTTCCCGTTGGTCTGCGGCCGGTACGGCCTGGTCCGCTTGTGTGTGATGGCCTCCCCGAGGGCCGTGGCGAACAGGTGTGAGCGGTAGCAGGAGCCGTTGTCGGTGAGCACTCGTCGGACGGTGATCCCAACGGACTCGAAGTAGGCGTTCGCGCGCTGCCAGAACGCCGCTGCGGTCTCCTTCCGCTCGTCCTGGAGGAGCTCGCTGTAGGCGAGCCGAGTGCAGTCGTCGACGGCGTTGTGGATGAACCAGTAGCCGATCTTGCCGCGCTTGGTGTTCTTCTGGCCGGCCGCGCGGCCCAGCACCTTGTGACCACCGCCGTCAGGGATTCGGCCGAGCTTCTTGATGTCGACGTGGACCAGGTCGCCAGGCGCCTCGTGGACATAGGAGTTCGCCTTCTTTCGCGACCACTTGATCCGCACGCCGGTCGCAGGGTCGGTCCACGCCAACGGCGGACAGCCGTAACGGACCAAGATCTTGTGCACCGTCGAGACCGCCATCCCCAGCAGGTAGGCGATCCGCGCAGGCCCCCACCGTCGTGAGACCCGCAATCCGATCACACGACGCTCGACCCGGGTCGGCGTGCGGCGCGGCGAGGTCTTTGGACGCGAGGACCGATCAACCATGCCGTCCCGGCCGTGCTCGCGGTAGCGGTCGGCCCAGCGCTTCGCGGTGGTGACTGAGCAGTTCCACCGTTCTGCCGCGCGGCGCAGCGGCCAGTCCTTGTCGACGACGAGCTGGGCCAGGCGCAGACGACCAGCGGGGGTGAGTTGGGCGTTAGCGTGGGACACGAAGGCCTCCGGTTGTGAGATGCGAATGCTTGGTCGCTTCACACCTCACCCGGAGGTCTTCGTCATCGTCCAGCAGGCACGCCGTACCTAACGTCCGTGGTGAGTACA
>NZ_JBNBPO030000062.1:0-944 GCF_051280635.3 Nocardioides proteolyticus
CGGGTCTTGATCGTGCGACTCAACCGCCCTGTTCGGACTCGCTTTCGCTACGGCTTCCCCCCACGGGTTAACCTCGCCACACAACGCAAACTCGCAGGCTCATTCTTCAAAAGGCACGCCATCACCCGGACAAGTCCAGGCTTTGACGGATTGTAGGCACATGGTTTCAGGTACTATTTCACTCCCCGCCAGGGGTACTTTTCACCTTTCCCTCACGGTACTGGTCCGCTATCGGTCATCGAGGAGTATTTAGGCTTAACGGGTGGTCCCGCCAGATTCACACACCATTCCAGGAGTGGCGTGTTACTTGGGAGCTGTCGAACACAGCCGCAACCTGTCGTCTACGGGGCTATCACCCGCTCCGGCACCGCTTTCCAACGGACTTCGACCTCAGCCACGGTTTCTCACTGTGCGCCCCACCGGCAGATAGAGCAACGACAGTCCCACAACCCCGCACATGCAACCCCTGCCGGATATCACACACATACGGTTTAGCCTTCTCCGATTTCGCTCGCCACTACTCTCGGAATCACGGTTGTTTTCTCTTCCTGTGGGTACTGAGATGTTTCACTTCCCCACGTTCCCTCCACACACCCTATTTCATTCAGGTGCAGGTAACTGGACATAACTCCAGCTGGGTTTCCCCATTCGGACATCCCCGGATCAACGCTCGGTTGCCAACTCCCCAGGGCATATCGCAGGCTCCCACGTCCTTCATCGGCTCTCGATGCCAAGGCATCCACCATGTGCCCTTAACAACTTGCCCACAACAAACCACCAACACACACAACAAACACGCATGCCGGCAGATCGCGGCGGAACAAACAAAAGAACACCACCAAACAATCAATACGAAACAACACTAAACACCACCCACACACCAACTAGCCGTGTGCGGGCGGATGCTCGCGTCCACTATCCAATAATCAAACAACCAGAAGCCC